>JBBQRC010000720.1:0-3248 GCA_038215215.1 Pirellulales bacterium | reverse complement strand
ATCTGAAACGGCTTTTTCAATCCCAGCCGAAATCGTGCCTGGTCCAATAGTTTACGACCGATCATATCTGGACTGCCAACGATTAATGATTCTTGCATCAGATCCGCCAGAGAGAGCTGCTTTTTTTTGTTCAGCGGATGGCGTGGCGGCAACGCGACAAAGTACTCAATCGGATACAGCACTTCATAGTCGATTCCAGCGGCTAACACATCCTGTGGCGGTTCGATCAGAAACGCTAGATCCGCCACTCCCTGCAACACATGCTGCTGCGCCGTGGCGTTGTCCGCAGTCAAAAGTCGCAGACGCGTTTTGGGAAATTGCTTTTGGAACTGACGCAGCGGCGCGCCGAGTTCTTCAAGCATCATTCGGACTCCTGTCACGAGATTCATTTGCGGAACGGACTGGCTTGCCTGCTCCACGAGTCGATCAAAGGTTGACTCGACAGTCGCCAGCAACGGTCGCAGCATTTCGTAAAGCGAGTTGCCACTCGCCGTTGGAACGACGTTGCGTCCGGATCGAGTGAATAGCTTGCTCTGATAGATCTTCTCCAGTGTTTTGACTTGCTCCCACAGCGTTGGCCCAGCCATCCCCAATTTCTCGGCGGCGCAGGCGTAGCCGCCGCATTCATAGACGCAGCAAAACGTACTGATCTGCTGCATCGTCAAGGATTCGAGTGAAGAAAGGCGACAACGGGTCATGCGTGTGCTTGGGTTGGTAGCGTGACGGAACACCCAACAATGAACAGAATAATTTGGACAGGAAAATTTGGACAGGAAAATGAGATCGAAAGCAGCAAGCAATCGTCTCCGGTTCCCATCGGAGAAAAAACGTCTGACAAGCCCGCTCCTGCATTTTGAAGGCGGTTTTCCAGCCACTTAGAGGCGACAGCATGTAGCCTTGGGCGTAAGCCCAAGGAAAGCAGCGTTCATTAGGCCGCACCAAACGATACTCCATAATTATACAATGGTTTCGTTCGGTTTGCTGGCTACAATGCGTCGAGTTAGCGAACATTCTGTGTTATTCGAGACCGTCTGATGCGATTCCCCCTACGATCGATGTTGGTGGCTGCCACGTTTTTGTTGTCGCTGTTGCTGTACGTTGATCGCGTCAGCATTTCGGCTGCAAAGAACGATGTCGCTGCGGATCTTTCGCTCAGTGACCGGCAGATGGGCTGGGTATTCGCTGCGTTTTCGCTGGGTTACGCATTGTTTCAAGCACCTAGCGGGTTGCTGGCCGATTTCTACGGGCCAAGACGAATTCTCGCAGCAATCGTCACCGTGTGGTCGATCTTTACCGGACTGACGGCTGCCGTTAACTCGTTTTCCACGATGTTGGCCGTTCGCTTTCTGTTCGGTGCCGGTGAGGCGGGAGCGTTTCCCGGCATGTCGCGCGCCATGTATTCGTGGATTCCGATGCAGGAACGCGGGCTGGTTCAGGGAATCAATTTTTCTGGTTCCCGAATCGGTGCCGCCGTGACCTTGCCTGTGATCGCGGGATTGATTTCTCACGTCGGATGGCGGCCGACATTTGCAATTCTCATGGGTGTCGGACTAGTCTGGTCAGTGCTTTGGTTTCTTTACTTCCGCGACGATCCGCGCGATGCGGTATGGTTGGGTGACGAAGAACGCGATTACATTTTGGCGAACCGCCAAGCCCAGACGAGTCCCGCGGAAAATGGGACCCCTTCTCCGGAATCATTCGCGAGAACTCTGATCCGATCGACCAGCATGCGATCGTTGTGCGTTCAGTACTTTGCGTCGAACTTCATTTTCTTCTTTGGCTTGACGTGGTTCTTTCCGCAACTGATGACTCGCTACGGTTTGACCGGGTTACAAGCCAGCTTGTTCACAGCGATGCCGATGGTCTGGGGAGCGATTGGTAATTGGGTCGCGGGTTGGTGGGTAGATCGTTTGTATTCGCAAGGTTGTTGGCGTTGGTCGCGGCGACTACCGGCGGTGACCGGTTTTACACTGGCCGCGATCGGCATTGTTGGCAGCGCCTATGCTGCGAGTCCGCTGTCATCATCGTTGTGGTTTAGTCTATGTATTTTTGGAGCTGACATGACGTTGTCTCCATCGTGGAGCACCTGCGTTGACATTGGCCAATCGCGAGCGGGTGTCGTCTCGGGCACGATGAACATGGCGGGCAATATCGGTGCGTTTGTAACGTCGTTGGCTTTTCCGTACCTCTTGGATTGGACGGGGTCGTCGCTGCCATTCTTTTACATCGCCGCAGCACTTAACCTGGCAGCGATTGGCGTCTGGTTTCGCATTGAACCGACGTTGCCACTTCCGGGGACCACGAAGTGAACAATTCCCACGAATCGACACAACCTCTTCGCGGCTTGTTGATTGGCGCTGGCTACTTCAGCGGTTTTCATCTCGATGCCTGGAGCCGCATCGAAGGTGCGAGTATTGTCTGTGTCTGTGATTTGGATGAGGCCAAAGCCAGCGCAGCAGCGGACCAATTCAGGATCGAAAGCGTTTGCTGCAAACTTAGCGAAGTACTTGATCGAACCGATTTCGATTTCATTGATATCGCGACCGGTCCGAGCGGACGGCTGGAGTTATTGCAACAAGTTGTGAAGCGGCAACTGCCAATCATTTGTCAGAAGCCCCTAGGCCACGATTTCGCAGCCGCGTCGCGAATCATCGCGCTTGCCGAGTCGACGGGCCTGCCATTCATGGTCCACGAGAATTTCCGGTTTCAACCTTGGTATCGTGAGATCAAATGGTTACTCGAAGGTGGCGTGATCGGCCATCGGTTGCATACGATCACGATGCGGACGCGACTGGGCGATGGTTGGGGAGCGAATGCTTACCTAACTCGTCAGCCCTATTTTCGAACGATGCCGCGACTGTTGATTCACGAAACGGGCGTGCATTTCATCGACACGTTTCGCTACCTCGCTGGAGAAGTCGCCACCTGCCATGCTCAGCTTCGTCGGCTCAATCCCGTGATCGCGGGCGAGGACGCTGGCGTATTGACGTTGCAAATGCAAAGTGGAGCGACGGCGATTTGGGATGCGAATCGTTACAACGAAGACGACTGCGACGACTCTCGCTACACGTTTGGGCAGTTATCCGTCGAAGCCGATGGGGGGACGATATCACTCGAACTCGATGGCACTCTGAAGGTTCATCCGCTTGGTCAAGCGGCTTACCGTCATGAGTACGTTCTGTCCAAGCTGGGGTTTGCCGGTGATTGCGTGTACGCCTGCCAACAACATTTTGTCGACGTCATTCAAG
>JBBQRC010000719.1:0-3256 GCA_038215215.1 Pirellulales bacterium | reverse complement strand
AATTCGCGCGCGCTGCTGCGGCGCCCTCGCGCAGTTTGCCTCCGTGTAACTGAACTTGCATGAAAAAAGGCTGATCCGCAGCACGTCCAGCCCAGTCATGACTGTCGTACATCGCTGCATCCCACTCAAAGTTGTAGTCAGTCTTGCCAAGCCGGCTAGCAGGATTCGCACCGGCCTGCTTATTCTTTCCCTTACCCTTTCCTGTTCCAGCATTGGCGGTGGGCATGCCTCGATGGTCCTTGTTCGGCAAGCCGCTGCCAATACAGGTGTAATAACCTGCTTGCTGGAACAGCACCGGCACCGGTTTCACATCTGCGGGCAAGTGAATTTTCAGCTCACCGCGGCCGCTGCGGTGGTGATGCGCGCCGATGGTTGTCTGATACATGCCTGTAATCAAGGCCGAGCGACAACTGGAACAAACCGGAGCGGTAATATAGGCACGACTGAAACGGGTCCCCTCCGTGGCCAATTTGTCGACGTTTGGTGTTTGGATCGTCGACTCGCCGTAACAGGCAAAGTTGGCGGACATGTCGTCCACTACGAACCACAAAACATTCGGAGTTGCGGCGGTAGCCAGCGATGCACCGCCCAGCCACAACCAGCTCATGAGACAGCTCGTGAGACAGCCCGTGAGACAGCCGGGACTGGCGAGCAATAATCGTTTCCACATGACGTTTTCACTTTAGGAGAGTTTAAGTGTAATGGTCGATGACTCAATCAGCCGTTACGTCTGTAGCTCACTCGGTCGTTACTTCGCCGCCGGACCGAGTGAACAGGGCGTTGAGCATATTCCCATTGATATTGGCACTGATAGCCCTGACCGAACCATCACCAAATAAGGCTTGAAAGACTTGGGGCGACAATGGACTGATCAAGTTCTTCAATGGATCGGTAGAATCGACTGGCAGATCATCGGGGGCCGTCCAGGGAACCGCGGCCGTTTCGCTAACCTCGACCAACATGATCGTGTTACTTGTACCATCGGTAATTTGGGCCATTTTAGTCGGTCCGTCTTTTCTCAAGAGCGTTTGTTCACTGACGGGAGCTTGATAGACAGTGTGCCCCGGTTGGGTGTTGCGGCCAGGGTGCTTGTAGGTAGCGGGCATTTTCTCCAGCAGCGTGATGTTATGCGGACTATCCCAGGGCTCGTCGAGATGGAATTGATTGTAAAGATCAATTTCCTCGATGTAAGGCAGCACCGCCACGCGCCAGCTCAAGAGCGGCTTCCCAGAAGCCTTGTCAGTAATCGCCGTGGCAGGAAACGCCCGGTAGGTATCGTGATAATTATGAAGCGCCAGCCCCAGTTGTTTCAAATTGTTCGAGGAACTCATGCGGCGGGCCGCTTCACGCGACGCTTGCACGGCCGGTAATAGGAGACCGACGAGCGTGCCGATGGTGGCGGCATTTTCGATTCCCTCGAACTCGATGACCACCCGTTTGCCACTGCGCCGCGGTGCGATCAGTCCCGCCACCTGCGCGCTCACCCGATCCAAGTAACTTTGCATGGCGGCCGTGGTTTGCGAGCCATCTTTAGGCAGCCCTGCTTTGATTTGCTCTGTAGCGACGCTGCTAAAAAATTGCACTAGGTTCAGTAAACTCTTTTCCATCGCGATGGCTGCTTGGTCATCAACCGCCGAGGCCATCAATTGCAGCTTTTCTGTTTTGTCGAGCGTCAATCTGAGGGCCAGGAAATCCGCATTCTTAACTAGTGACGTCAAGTTCTCGACAATGGGTGGTGGGACTTGCCCCTGCAGACTTTCCAGGGCCCCTTCGAGCACCGGTCGGATGGCCGAGATCGATAGCATCGCCAAGACGTCCTGGGACTCCGCCGCCGCTACCAGGGTGGCCGCCAGTGGAGCCGCTTGCTGACGCGCTACGGCCATGCGTTTGACAAAGACTTGGGTGCCGATCAACAAGACATTGGGAGCGGCGGGGTGAACAATAACTTCCATTCCGGGAGTCCCGGCCAGCCGCATGAATTCAAAACCTTTGTCATTTTGCATCCCACCGCCGAATAATTGCGGATTCAGCCCAGCCAGATTGACGGGAGCATCCATCTGCACCACGGCGCCGAACTGGGGTCCAGCCGGTCCTGGGAAGGCGAACATGATGTCGAGCCGCTGGACCTTAAGCGGATCGATACCCACCTGCTCCAAGCCCGCGGCCGTGGCTACCTCCAATGGCGCCAAGCGAAAACGGGGAAGTTGAGACGTCTTGGCGGGCCACATCGAGATGGTCCCAATAGCCTCGTTCGGTAAGTAGCGCGCTGCCGTGCTGACCGAAGTGGCGGCGGCATTCTCTTGCCCCATTGCGACTGACGGAATGTGCCAACCGCTACCTACGCAACAAACTAACCATGCCCAAAACAGTTGTCTCATCGCTTTCTCCATGTTTTTGCAATCACAAGTGAGCTGATGCTTACCAGCATAACCATAATCCAGTCGCGAATTTAGCCGTCCCGCAGAAAGCTAGTTCACTGACTCAATTCCACGCAGATGCACTCGTCGTCGTTACGAACATACATACACGTACCGGCAAATGCGGGCGCGCACCAGACGACGTCCCTCCCAAAAGCATTGTTCGAAGGTTTAATGACCTGCGCACGATCGATGATCTCCACCCCTGTGGGACTCAACTTGGCAATGACCAACTCTCCCTTTTCGTTAAACGCAAAATAGCGATCGTTGTGCTTGACGAGGAACGCGGTTTCGGTCCCCTGCGAGCGGCCGCCCAGCAGGTCCGTACTGGTCCATAGCGGTTCGCCGTCGGGGAGCTTAAAGGCTAGCAGATCTCCCTTTTGATCCATGCCATAAATCGTATCGCCGTCTGCGATCGGTTGTACGTTCACGGGCGATACAAATTTCTTGGCCCTGTCTTTGGAAACGACAGTTACACCCGGTTTGTCTTGGTTCAGTTTCAGCAACAGATTGTGATTGGAGTAACCGCCAATGAAAAGATAATCTCCGATCACAATCGGGGACATGATCATCGAACCGTTGGTGGCATCGTACGGTGTGGTCCAGAGCAATTTGCCGGTCTCTGGTTCAACTGAATTGATCGCTTGAGGATTGGCCAAGATCAGTTGACGGACACCAGCGGCCTGAATGATCGTCGGTGGCGAGTAGCCCTGCTCGGTGGCAGTACCAGATCGCCAAAGCTCTTGGCCGGTTAGCTTATCGAATGCTACTGTCTGAGTACCTTGACCGCCGACCACGCAGATCAATCGCGGGCCATCGATTAGCGGATGCGCCGCGTA
>JBBQRC010000718.1:0-3276 GCA_038215215.1 Pirellulales bacterium | reverse complement strand
TGCCGACACACATCGCGCAGCGATTTTCCCGAGAGTGGCCCGTTGCCAATGACGCTTTGATGTTCATCATGGTCCACGATCTCCCAACTTTCTGCCCACAACCCCGCCGTTGGCAGCGGCTTGTTCAATACCGTGTCCAATTTTCGTCCGCCCCACAAGTAGTCACGAAAGGTGGGCTCTGTCCGCAGCAGATACGTCGGTAACATGGGGGTCCGAATGGTTAAGGGGAAATGCAATCGGGTTCAAGCGAATCCCTGGCCAGCAGCTTTCGTCGATCGGCATATTTAGGCTACACCAAATCGTCACAGCTCGCCGGATTGTAAGATCCTGTTGGAATCATTTACTCGAACGAGAAAACTTGACGGGAACGAGAAAACTGCCTCGCGAAAAACAATGGCCTGCCTGCGAATCTCGAGCGCTCAAGGTATGCTGATAGTATGACGTGAAGACAATGATGCGTTAACAGGTCCAAAATAAGTAGTTTTTGTCCCCCCAGAGGGTGCGTGGATGCTTAAAAAGTCTCAACAGTCGAGCGACGACCTCTTCGAAAAAAGTTCGATGTCGTTTGGCGAACATCTCGATGAACTGCGAAAGGCACTAACCAAAGCGTTTATTTGGCTCGGCATCGGCTCGGCCTTTGGGCTCTACTTTGGCGAAAACATTGTCAAGTTCATCAGCGAGCCACTTAAGGCTTCGTTGACCGATTTCTATATCCTTCAGGCCAAGCAGCAGTTCAAGAAAGCTAATGGCGAAGAGCCTACAGAGAAGATGTCGGCGTGGATGTCCACTAACGGGGTGGTGCCTGAAAGGGTTTTCGTAGATCCCCTAGACATTGAGAATAGTCCTCCTGTGGCGCTTGATAAGGTCGCCGAAGTCGCCGCCCAGGACGAATCGGCAGCGGCAACCGACACTGTCCCCCTCACCAACAAGGAGGCCCAAGTGGCGGCCAACCCTTGGAAAGGTATTGACCTGGACAAACTCGAACGACTGCAACCGGTGCTTTTGTGGCGTCCGATCCAAAACAAACTACTGACGTTTAATGCCATGGAAGGCTTCATGATTTGGCTGAAAGCAGGTTTGGTAGCAGGCGTGATCATCGGTAGCCCGGGAATTTTCTGGCACATCTGGCAATTCCTTGCGTCAGGGTTGTACCCACACGAGCGCCGTTATGTTTATTGGTATTTGCCGCTAAGTCTGCTGCTCTTTTTTGGAGGCATTAGCTTGGCGTTTTTCGTTATCTTTCGCCTCGTACTCGGATTCTTGCTGACCTACAACCTGGGGCTCGATATCGATATTGCCCCACGCTTGAATGAATATATGTCGTTTGCGCTGATGTTGCCATTAGGATTCGGTATCGCCTTCCAGCTTCCTATCGTGATGTTGGGTCTGCACCGTTTCGGAGTGGTCAGCGTGGAATTGTTTCTCAGCAAATGGCGAATAGCTGTTTTGGTGATCGCTTTCCTCGCCATGGTGCTTACCCCCGCCGATGTGTACAGCATGATCGGCTTGTTCTTTCCACTGGTCGCGCTGTACTTTTTCGGCATTTTACTGTGCAAGTACATGCCCGCTGGACCTGGCTTGGGTTCGCGAGCACTCGATCCCCAAGGGTAAACTCGAGTGGCTTGCGTGCACTGTCCAAATCCGTCTCTGGGGAGGGCTCGGCTTGAGTGCCGATCGCCCTATAGCAACGTGCTACATCAAGATCTTTCAACTGGGAGCCTGCGATGGGATTCTGGATTCGAGTGACAGCGTTGCTTATAACTTGCACGCTGGTCACGATTGGCCAATCTGAACCGCCAACCTATTTTCGGCACGATGCAGGGGTGGCGAGGGATTCACTCCCATTGCCGGCAAATTTTTCGAACGACGCTAAACAACTTTGGCGCAGCCCTTTGCCTCCTGGACATTCGACTCCGTGTGTCTGCGGCGACACCATCTTCGTGACCACTTTTGATGCCGCCATCAAAGAGCTGGCGACCGTGGCCTTGGAGCGTGCGACGGGTCAAGTGAGATGGAAACGCGTCGTTCCAACACAAGTCTTCGAGGCCGTACATGCCACTGGCAGCCCAGCCACGTGCACTCCAGCTTGCAACGGAGAACGGGTGTTCGCCTTCTTCGGTAGCTACGGGCTACTGTGTTACGATTTGGAGGGCCAGTTGGTCTGGGAACGAAAGCTTGGGCCATTCCAAGACGAGTTTGGTGCGGCCAGCTCGCCGGTCCTGATCGACGATAAAGTAATCGTGAATCAAGATCATGATATCGATAGCTTTATCATGGCAATCGATCAAAACACTGGCGAAATGATCTGGAAAACAGCTCGCGACGAAGCGACTCGTAGCTACTCTACTCCCATCATTCTTAGTCGCGATGGACGCAACGAGATTCTCGTGGCAGGCTCTTTGCAGTTGTCCGCTTACGATCCGGAGACAGGGGAAAAACTTTGGTGGTTTAATGGTTTATCACGCATCGTGGATTGCACCCCAGTGGTCCACGACGGCCTGATCTATATGGCCACGTGGACACCGGGCGGCGATCCTGGCGAGAGAATTGCCATGGAACCATTTGCGGAAGCTTTGTCAAAGTACGATCGGAACGAAGACCGGCAGGTTGGCAAGGATGAATTGCCCAAGGAGAGCCCGGTCGTGGAGCGATTCTTCCGCATTGACCTTAATCAAGATCAACGGCTCGACGAGCCAGAGTGGAACCGCCATGCGCTAGTGTTCGAACGAGCTCAGAATCTGGCCGTAGCCTTGGAACCCGGAACTCGCGGCAGCTTGCCTCCCCGCTATGTTCGTTGGAGTTACACACGTGGATTGCCAACCGTCCCCAGTTCTGTCGTTTATGATGGTGTCATGACCATGGTTAAGGATAGTGGGATTGTTACCTTGGTGGATATCAGCAACGGTGAATTGCTGCAGCAACTGCGTGCGGCAGGCCGCGGCAACTATTACGCATCGCTGGTGGCCGGTGACGGCAAAGTCTATCTTACCAGCGAAAGTGGCGTGATCACGATCCTCAAGTCTGGCAAGGAAGGGAAAATTCTTGCGTCACATGGCTTTGGCGAGCGCATCATGGCCACGCCCGTGATTGACCAAGGGGTGATGTACTTTCGTACCGTCGACGCTTTGTACGCGTTCACCAAGTCGTAATCGGCTATGCTATCGAGATTCTGTTAGACCGTGCATTATAACGACTCGTCCTCACTGCTTTCTCTTCTCATTACTTTTCGAGAGGATCACGACCATGTCCGACCCAGTCCCTAGTGAAGATGCATCG
>JBBQRC010000717.1:0-3284 GCA_038215215.1 Pirellulales bacterium | reverse complement strand
CGCTGAGTTTCCAGCGGTTGAGAGATATCGCCGAGCACCATATCGATGCCGGCAATATCCAGCCCCACAGTGCGCGCCGCCAGGACCGCCCGTTTGGCGACATCAGGGTGGACTAAGTCTGTGACGTCTTCAGTTAGATTGTCGTGCCGCTTGATCACGACCTCGACGCCGACCGCGGGAATCGAAGTCAGGCTGAACTTCTGTTGCTTGAGCATCAAACGCAGGCCGGCGCTCACTTTGATGGGTGACAGCGGTTGCGATTCGTCTTCGCCGCGGCGCGGATCACTGTTGACCTGCAATTGAATCAGCTCTTCAATGTTGTGCTGGCCATCAGCGGTAACGCAGACAGGGCGTCCGCAAGTAGCCGCGACGACCTGGCCCCCCACCACCAACACGCGATGTTCAATCCCTGGAACAAATCGCTCAACGATCACGCCACTCCCTTCCTTGCTGGCTGCGTGGTAGGCGTCGGCGATATCCGCTTGTTTGGTCAGGTTCGGAAAGACCCCGCGGCCGTGGTTGGCGTCGCGAGGCTTGACGACTACTGCGTCTTGGATCTCTTGAGCGGCTTGCCACGCATCCGCCGCATCCACGGCCAAACGTCCCTCCGGCACGGGGACGTGCACCGCAGAGAGAAGCTGCCGGGTCAACTGTTTATCGCTGGCGATTGCCTCCGCGATGGAACCTGTGCGGTCGGTCACTGCCGTCCAAATGCGCCGCTGCTTGTGACCATGTCCCAATTGCACCAGACTTCCCTGGTTCAGTCGTTCGTAAGGTATGTTACGGCGTTTAGCGACGTCCAGGATCGCCTTGCTACTAGGGCCAAGGCAGCGGCGATCGGCCAGGTCATGAATCTCCCGGACCACTGCGGCAACATCGTAGGGTTGGTCGTAAATGCAAGCCAGTAATAGTTCGCGGGCCGCGTACAGACATTTTTCCGCTACCAATTCTTCCTCGTAGCGGATGGCCACTTTGTACACCCCCTCCTCGCTCATCTCGCGAGCGCGCCCGAAGCCAACAACCACGCCAGCCAGCGTTTGCAACTCCAACGTGGTGTGCTCGAGAATGTGGGCCAGGTAAGTACCACGGTCCAGTCGTTGAAAGAAGCCGCCGCGAACCCCTTCACTGCAACGGTGTTCGATGACCGAAGGGAGCCAAGCCTTATAACGCTCGTTAAAGCCGGGGATGAGTTCGCTGGACCAGTCCTTGAGATTTGCCAGATCTACCCAGACCTCCATCATCGGATTGCGCGACCATAAATTGGGGCCACGCAGGAACATAATGCGGCGAAAATGAAGTGCGGGATGGGCAGCGTCAAAGGGCGGAGGAAGTGAATGCATGGGTGATTAAATGCCAGGAGTAATGAATTTGCGGCGATTATACTCCATTTCCCGACTTTGGCTTCAACCCCAGAAAGACCGCGTCAACTAAGGCTTCAGAACAATTTTCCCAGTCAGCAGGCTGCGCTTCTGCAGTGTATGGGCTTCCTGCAAGCGATGGGCCTCTGCCGCTTCGCTCAATCGCATGACCCGGTCGATTACCGGTTTCACTTGGCCGGTCGTCAGCCAGTGGTTGATATCGGCTGCACACACGCGCTGCTCTTCTGGCGTTGCTTTGAACATGGCAAAACCACGCAGGGAGCAGCCCTTGACATAAAAAGGGCCCACCGGGAAAGCGGGGCGGGCATCGCGACCGGCCATCAGGATCATTCTCCCGCGTTCCGCCAGACACGCCACGGCGCCATCGAAGTCGGGTTCTCGCAGCGTTTCCCAAAAGACATTCACCCCCTCAGGGGCAAGTTTCAACAACTGGTCCTTCACGTCCCCACGCTGGTAGTCGATCACATGGTCCGCCCCCAACTGCTTGCATAGGGCCGCTTTCTTGTCCCCACCTGCCGTAGCGATCACTGTCGCACCCACCGCCTTGGCCATTTGCAAGACCATGGAACCCACGCCACCGGCGCCACCACGCACAAAAATCGTTTCTCCGCGTCGCAATTGGGCTTCGCGTAGCAATCCCAAGTGTGCTGTAATGGCGACCAATGCGCTAGCAGCCGCTTCTTCATCCCGCACCCCTTCGGGCGTCGGGTGCAGCCAGTGAGCATCAATCGCGCACAACTCGGCGAACGTGCCTTGGCGACCGAGCAACCCTTGATTGCTGCACCAGACACGCTGGCCTTTATTCAGATCTTTTACGTTGGCACCCACTTCGACGACGGAACCCGCCAGGTCACAACCGATGATAAACGGCTTCGGCAGGTCCCAGAAATTGGCTCCGTTGCGAATGTAGGTATCGATCGGATTGACCGACACTGCCCCCATTTTCACTAGTACCTGTCCGGGACCGGGACTCGGGGCTGGCAATTCGCCATACTGAATGCAATCCGCCGGCCCAGTTTGTTCGATATACGCCGCTTTCACTTTTGACTGCTTTCGATTGAGGAAACTCAGAATGTTTGATCGCGCCTGCCTGGACGACATTGTAAACCAAGTCGCGTCAGGTACTCGCTCTCCGGCAGGCGCCAGCAATCAATTTCCAGGTTAACAATCGAGCTAGGGTTGAGAGCTAGTTTGAACGAATGCGCTGAGAAAAATCGTGGGCGTCGTAGTTCAGTTCAGCAGCTAAATTGATCTTGCAAGCCGCCTTGATCTGATCAAACGGGCCTGGCATGGCCAGTAAGCCCAAATCGTAAGCGAGTTTGTCGGAATGGCCCGGCAGCAGCACGCGAATGTCGTCGGGAATTCCGCCAGGCCGGATCTTGTTAATCAGGTCCACGATATTGGTCGTGCAGTTATTGGTGAGCGTGTCGTAGAACTCTGGCTGCCGTGCAATCTGATTCACCCGAGCGACTGCACCCAAAAAAACCTTCTGCACTTGGGGTGGTGTTGCTAGGATGGGATAGAGGTAAACATCGACTTTCCGCACGTGCGTCCGTAGGCGAATGAGATCTTTCTCCGTGCCCACGATGTACATCAATTCAAACTGGTTTCGCGCTCCACCAATGGCTGCGTAGTCCTGTCCCTTTTGCAGGCGAGCTTCGACGGAAAACACCAAGTAGGTTTTATCCGCAAAACCAAAGCTCAGCATGGTGTGGGCTAATAACGGTGTCTCTTTGAAGGGGACCACGATGAAGTCAATGGTCTGGACATCGGTCAAGCGGATTTCGCGATCAAAGTGCCGCACGTCGTATTCGTCTTCAGTGCGGTAGTCGCAATCGCGAATGTTGTACAGTTGCACCTTGTCGCTGCTGATTTCCGCGTACGGCAGGACGGTCAAATCGGGGC
>JBBQRC010000716.1:0-3290 GCA_038215215.1 Pirellulales bacterium | reverse complement strand
AGGGCGAAGGGACCTGTGGCATTGGGCAGTGTTAACGGTTTGAAAGCGCGTAGCGTGCAATACTTTACCGAGCCTTGGAGTGATGGCACGAAGGCGAATTGGTTGGTCGTGCAAACGCAGTCTGCTGACGGCAAACCCATGATTCACTACTTTAATACCGCGCCACGAGCCGGGGCTGAAGTCAAGCAACGATCGATGGCGCTGGCCGCGGGAACGCAATTAGTTACGTGCTCTCCGACCGACGGCGTTTTTGTAACGGGTGGCGAAGGAGTTTTGGCAGTTCATTTCGCGTCACCGTCGTTGGAAGAATTAGGCAAGCAGCTGTTCAGTTTCGAGGGGCATGCAGGAGCGGAGCTGCGCTGTATCAAGTTCTCGCCGGATGGGAAGACGTTGATCTCGACCGATGATCGCAATCGACTTTATGGTTGGTTATCCGAAGACCAGCTCGACGGCATCTCGGACTTCAACATGCTCCCTGCTGCCGCGTTACCGATTCAATAGTTGTCACGACAACGCGGCAGGGATCCCTTGACGTTTATCGCCAAGTCAGTTCGCTGCAGGGCGCTGCACGGCGACGAGCAGCGCCCACACGTTTTGATTTTTTGGCTCGCGGATGACCACTCGTCGAATGCTTCCGCCCGCCAGACCAGCCTCTCCTAGTTGCTCGACGAGATACTGCGGTGAATGCATGAACGTTCCGTTGGGGAGCAGGTAATAACCATCTTCGGCCAATGGCCCCTGCTGCAGGGAGAAAATAAGCCAACCATCCTGCTTGAGCGCAGCCAGGCAAAGCGATACGAGTTCGGTGAGGTTTCCGAAATAGTTGAAACTCTCCGCTGCCACAATTACATCCATCGAGTCAGTCGATTGCCGCAGGAAATCGATCATGTCAGCACAGATCAGTTGGTCGTAGCACTGAGTCTGTTGGGCCACGGCCAGCATCTCCGGCGACAGGTCCACTCCCACAATATGATTGGCATAATTGCGTAGCACCGCCCCCAGCGCGCCGGTTCCACAGCCCAAATCGACGCCCTGCCGTTGACCATCTATTTGACGGTATAACTCTGGCTTACCGAGACTATCGGTCATGAGTTTGGAGAACACCTCTGACCCGTGGTAATGGTCTACAGTCAGGAGTCTATCGTAGTTTGCCACCAGGGATGTGTAGCTGCTGGTGACGAAGGCAGGTGGAGCACGCTCGGGCATCGGCAATTCTTTTAGGGATGGAAGCAAGTACGTTGCCAGCGCGTTGCCGGGATCGATTTCTAGCCAATGTTCGAGGTGGGCTTGGGCCTCATCGATCATGGCAGCGTCGACCAGAGTGTGATAGAGCAGCACCCAAGCTTGATGATCCGTGGGAGTCGTTGTGAGTGACTCTCGCAGCACATCCATAGCGAGCTGGTTTTGGTTATTCAGGCGATAGAGGTTGGCAAGTTGGAGATGCAGGCTAGGGTCGAGGGGTTGTTGGGCTAGATCTGCGAGGCAGTGCATCGCTTCCTCTGCATTGCCTGCTTGCACGAGCAGCCCTGCCAACTCGAACTTCAGGGATAGGTTATCAGGGGCGTCCAGAATCGCGCTGCGGAGGTTGGCCAAACGGTTTCCGCTCGGATTTGACATATCGCGGGATTTAATCAGAAAATCTGTTTTATCCATTTCGGCGGGGACTCTCAATGCTAATATATGCACACGCGGCAACTAATTAATGATTAAATCGGTTGGTTGAAATAGGCTCAAGGCTGAGTGACAATCCATCGTTCGAGCGTCTATCTTAGCAAATAGCCGGGGGCAGATTGTGGGCACGAATCGTGAGGAACAGGACAAACCCGAACCAGAATTGCAAGAGAAGCAGGATGTTTTTCAAGACGGAGATGAGCAGAAGTTGCTGGAATCAATTTTACGCGACGCCATGGGGGGCGCGAACAGCGAAGCGCTCAAGCTTGTCTTTCAGGTAGCCAAAGCCTCCTCATTTCCAGATACCTCGCACATTGGGGCAGTTGAGGAGTTTGTACGAGCTGTCATTCGTCGCAGATTTGGAGGGCGAAAATTCCCGGCTATTTTCATCAATCGCATTGCCTGTTCGTTGATCGAAGTCCCGGAGGCCGCTGTCAAGTTTGAGCGTTTGTGGCAGGAGGCGCGATCCGGTGGATAATCGAGCACTCACACCGCAGATGCAGTCTTGGATCGATCAATCGCAAGGCATGATTCGGGCAATCGCCACCAAAATCTATAGTCGATTGCCACGGCAAGTGAACTACGATGATCTCGTCTCCTTCGGTCAGCTCGGGTTAATGCAGGCTGCCCATTCCTTTCAGCCCGATAAGGATGTCGCTTTTCAGACTTTTGCTTATCACCGAATTCGTGGCGCGATTTACGATGGACTAGGAAAAATGTCTTGGACAAGTCGCTCCATTAGTCAGCGCCTGCGAGCCGAGCGCTTGAGTGCCGAAATGCTTGAGCAACAGGTCCTCCAATCGAGTCTCAGAGATTCCACGGAGTCCTTGAACGCGGACGCCGCATGGTTGGTGCGGACGACCGAGCAGATCACAGTCATCCATCTCCTAACCGATAGTTCAAATGACGGCCGGGACTTGTCAGCGACGATCGCGGATCGTCAAGCAGCCCCCGATGACGCGGTGGCGCACAAGGAACTGTGTTGCTTGATTCGCGAATTGGTAAACGGATTGCCAGAGAGCGAGAAGGCCATTATCCAGTTAACCTATTTTGAGGGAAAATCACTGACAGATGCGGCCGAATTGCTTGGCAAGAGTAAGTCGTGGGCCAGCCGCCTGCACGCGCGGGTGCTCGAAAAGCTAATGCAAAGTCTGACCAATAAAGGTTGCGACTAATTTACCACCCCGCTTCACCTCTCCGCTCAAATTTTGCGTAGACTAAGGCTCCGATTCGGTTTCGTTTGAGCACTCCAGAGAGGCTCGCTCCGCCAACGGAATTCAGTCTAGTCGCCGCGGGTTGCTTGTCACAGATTCAGATCCATACTCTTTATAAATTGAAATTTCAGACCCGCCGGTCCTGATTTTTGAGGAACGCATGATGTCAGAGCAGGTTATTGATATTGAGCGGCTGTTGGCTCCCATTAGCGACGACAATCCGACTGGCGAAGAGCTTTCGTTGACAGACGTTGGGGGCCCGTACTTGCAAATCAAGGATGCGTTCGACGCCGCGAAGAAACTCGTCAAGGAAGAGCGCGACCGTGAGTTGAACGGTGGTATCGACAGTTTTGGGCAGCCCTGGAGGACAATCCCTGCCCCAAATTGGAATTTCGTTATCGACTT
>JBBQRC010000715.1:0-3292 GCA_038215215.1 Pirellulales bacterium | reverse complement strand
GACACGTTTTACGAGAGCAGTTGCAATGTTCGAACCAATAAATCCTGCTCAGGCACTTACCAGCTCATTGGCCATTCATCGCTCCTCGATTGTCTATTAGTCAAGAGATCTCATTGCACAGGGCAATCGCACAGGGCACTTGCACAGGTAAATCGCACAGGCCACTTGCATCGGGCCACACCAGGAGTCACGCTGCGGATTGCGTTTGCGTGCCAACGTGGCGCTGTCCTACTACAATGTCGGTAGCAATTATACGCGTTTTTGACCGTTCGCTACTCCCCGTATTGAGCAATGGTTCATCGTGGGCCGCGAATCGATTATGATCGTAATTAAGTTAGTTGGCTGTGCGGCAAGTGCATGGCAACTTTCCGCTGCCGAAACCCTCCCGCCGTCCGTCTCACCTTAAGGCACTTATCATGTTCAGTATTCTTTCATTGAAAAGTGCGAGAACTAACCGCACGATGGTGTGCTTCTTGTGGCTGCTGGTTGCCGCGCACGTGCAAGTTCACGCCGCTGCGCCGAGCGAACCTCTGCGTATCGCCACGTTTGATGTGGATGCCACGCCGTCAGTTGGCTCGCCCATGGCATACGACCCGGTGCGGCGGGTAGACGAAATGACTTTGCGATGTCGCGGTATCGTATTGTTGGGGGCTGCGCGCCCGATTGTCTTGTGCGCCGTGGATTGGATCGGTATCGCCAACGAAGGGCACGACGCGTTTCGGGATAAACTAGCCGAGGCTGCGGGGACGACCCGCGATCATGTAGCCGTGCATACCCTGCACCAACATGACGCTCCGGGGTGTGATTTTACCGCCGAACGCATCATCCGCGAGTTGGGCATTTCCAACTACGGTCGCTTTGAAGGTGATTTTCATCGCCAGGTCATGCAGCGAGCCGCAGACGCGGTGACGACGGCATTGGCCGCTGCACAACCGGTCACCCAGATTGGCTTTGGTGTAGCCGATGTCAAAGAGGTTGCCTCGAATCGCCGCATCTTGGGCCCAGACGGACGAGTCCGCGCGGTCAGGTACACGGCTACTAAAGATCCCGCACTGAGGGCTGAGCCCGAGGGGGTGATCGATCCCCAAGTTTCACTGTTGTCGTTTTGGAACGGCGAGCAACCGGTGGCCGTGTTGAGCTACTATGCGTGCCACCCTCAAAGTTACTATCGAACGGGTGTACCGAGCCCTGATTTCCCAGGCATCGCACGCTTCATTCGCGGCCAGGCTGTGCCCGCTGCACTGCACGTGCATTTCAATGGAGCGGGAGGCAATATCGGCGCTGGTAAGTACAACGACGGTAATCCCGAAAACCGCTTGGCTCTGGCAACCCGCCTAGCCGAGGGCATGAATCGAGCTTGGACCACGTCTCAAAAAACTGCGATATCCGCCGCCGAACTAGGCTGGGGTGTCGAGTCGGTAAGCCTACCTGTTGCCAGCCATCTGCATCGTGATGAATTGATCGCGGCGTTGAAGACAGAGCCGTCGCGAGGTTATATCTCCAAAGCCGATCAGCTAGCATGGCTCGAGCGTTGTGAGGCGGGACATAAAATCGACATCACCTGCTTGCGACTGGGAACTGTTCGAATTCTGCACCTGCCAGGTGAACTGTTCGTCGAATTCCAGTTGGCCGCCAAACAAATGCAACCTCAATTGAACGTCGCCATGGCCGCCTACGGGGAATATGGACCGGGTTACATCGGCACTTCAATCGCCTATCAAGAAGGTGGCTACGAAACAAGCGCTAGCGCCAGCAGCGTCGCGCCGGAAAGCGAAAAGATTCTCATGTCGGCAATCAAGAAATTGCTGTCGGAATAAGCTTGTTACTAGCTAAGTCGCCAGTGTTTAAGCCAGTGATTTTGGTTAGCAGCGCCGCGTAATTCCTGCCGTACTTAGCCCACTGTTGCACCTCCTAAGAATTCCCACCCGCCAACGACAAGTCGCCAATCATGCAGCCAAATTCCAGTGCGTTGATCGTTTTGAGGTTCTTGCTTGTGCGGGGGTATCGCTGGAGGACCGCCGCGCAAGTTTTATTGCCTCTACGGGAGAGGCGCCCGAGATTGCGTGCGCTGGTCGTGGCTTGCCTATTCGGCCTGGTTTGGGGCACTAATGCTCAGGCGGAAAACTGGCCTGGGTGGCGCGGTCCACGTGGCGATGGAACAAGTCAGGAGAAGTCTGTACCTACGCAATGGGACGGTAAATCGGGCCACAACATCCGCTGGCAAGCGGCAATGAGCGGCCATGGACATTCTTCGCCCATTGTCTGGAATGATCGCGTATTTTTGACGACTTGCTTGGAAGAGGATGAGCAGCGTGCGCTGGTTTGCTTAGACGCAGCGACGGGCCAAAAACTGTGGAGCCAGATTGTCATCCAATCGCCGCTTGAGTCGCGTCATCATCTAAATAGTTTTGCGTCAGGGACCCCCGCAACCGATGGACAACTCGTCTACGTTGCCTTTCTCAAGGTCACGGACGAAAAAGTCCTGGCTCCCAATGTCGGTGCGCCACGGGAGATTTCGCCTGGTAAAATCATCCTTTCTGCTGTCGACTTTAATGGCCAGATACGTTGGCAGGTCGATCTGGGTGACTTTATCAGTGCTCACGGCTTTTGCAGTTGTCCGGTCTTGTACCACGACTTGGTGATCCTCAATGGCGATCACGACGGACATGGCTACTTGGTGGCATTGAACAAAACCACGGGCCAGGAAGTCTGGCGGACTCCCCGCGCGCATGGCACCCGTAGTTATGTAACGCCGCTGCTGCGGACGATCGACGGCCAAGACCAACTCGTCATGTCAGGCAGTAAACACATCGCCAGTTTTAATCCGCAAGATGGCAGCTTGATTTGGAAAGTGGAAGGTCCGACCGAGCAGTACGTGGCCTCGATGGTCTTTGATGGCGAACGATTTTTCATGGCCGCCGGTTTTCCAACCCATCACGTCATGGCGATTCGACCCACTGGCAAGGGGGACGTCACCGCGACTCACGTCGCCTGGCATATCGACAAATATGTCAAGTGCTACGTGCCGTCACCCGTTGTGGTGCAGAAGCGGTTGTTTGTGGCGGACGATCGCGGAACCGCGAGCTGTTTTAGTGCTGCAGACGGTTTGCGAATATGGCAAGAACGCTTGGGCGGATCGTACAGTAGTTCACTAGTGGCCACCGAGGACTTGGTCTATTTTATCGCCGACGATGGCAAGACAAAAATCGTCAAGGTGGATGATGATTTCCAGGTAGTTGCCGAAAACAGTTTAGGAGAAAACAGCTACGCTTCTCCGGCGATTAGTCAGGGA
>JBBQRC010000714.1:0-3297 GCA_038215215.1 Pirellulales bacterium | reverse complement strand
ATATCGTCCACCACGTCAGCGGTGTGCGGTAGCAGTTCAGACAATTCGGTGCCACACTCGCCACGAGGCGCAAATTTGAAGGGACTGCCTAAGAGCTTCTTGCTGGCTTCGTTCACGAAACTGAAGTGGATGTCTTCTTTGTAATCGGTGCCGCTGTATTTGGTTAGCATTGGCTTGGGATCGGTCAGGTCCATATGGGACGGACCACCGTGCTGGAAAAGTGAGATCATCGCCTTGGCGCGTGGCTCAAAGTGCGGCTCTCTCGGGAGCAAGTCATTGTAGGGTTTCTCCATCGCGATGCTTTTCGGTTTGGCTGTTGCGCGATCCTGCTTGAGCATCCAGGCGAGTGCCAGCGAACCGATCCCCATGCCACTGTGTGCCAACAATTGTCGACGATTTGGATATTGCATTTTCAGTTCGCTCTCAGTCGACGTAAACGAATTCACTGGAGTTGAGCAGTGCATGGCAAAAATTCACCAGCACTTGTTTGCCCGCCGTCGAACCGGCAACCACACCCGCTGGATTTTGTTGCAAGGCCATCAACTGCTCTACCACATGCGCAAAGGACAGCTGCAGCTCTTCATCGCTTGGCGGCCGCGCGTAGACCGTTTCCCAAGCATGGCGAATTTGTTGCGGCAGCGCATTAAATTCCTCGACCGGAAGCGGTCCGTGGAAGTCGGCCGCGGTATCGCGAAGCTGTTCACCGTATTGATCTTTAATCTGCAGTTTCGCCGTCCAGGTAAATGAGTCCGCGTTCTCATTGCTGACACAATCCGTCACAAAATCAAGCGACTCGCCAGCCATGACGCGGACGATTACAACTTCGGTTTTGGCAGATCCGTGATGGGCCGACCATTGGCCAAGTAGACCTTGGCGATCCGACACAAGGCGACCGCGGACGCCGTCACCCGTGGCAGAACCGTGGCTCAACGCGCCGCTGATTTGCACTTCGCTATCGTTGGCTGCTGTCCAGCGGCGGATGGCCGCGAACTTGCTACCCGGATGGCCACCGTGCGGATTGACGATCACCCAGCCGATCTGCGGATCGGGTCGCTCCTCCCCACCCTGCCACTCGGTCCCCGACCAATAAGGCAATTCCAGAAAATTGGAAACGCGTTGGGACGACTCATCAAACGTGCCGTAGCCGTAGCTCCACACGGAACGCAGCGGTTTCGGTAGCTCAGGTGTCGAAGGGAGCGTTACTGCTGGCGCGGTACTGGCGTCGCGAATAACGCGGTCCGCCAGCAAATCAGCTTGTTGCAGTGTGAACTCGCCATTGAGCAAAATCAGCGACTGGGTTGCCACAGTGGATACCGGTCGACGCTCGCAATTGACATCCATCACCGGAGCATCAAAGCTTTGCAGCATAGCCACAGGTTGGGAACGGCGGACGCGAATATAGAGGCTACGCCGCCGCTGCGTTCCATCGACGATTACCTGGCCGGTGTCATCCTCTTTAATGGCTACGGGCGGGCCCGAAAAATCGTGTTCCAAAGTACCAGAGACAAACAGCATGCGGTCGCGCAAAACCTCTGCATCCAGACGCTGAATCGATTTCCGCCAATAGTAAGCATTTTCCGCATCAATGGCCAACTTATCTGCTTGGCGGGCCGTCGTTTGCCGCCAGGCCGTTGAGCTAAGCATCAGTCGATGCAACTGTTTCATGTTCCAGCCCGAACGCATGAATTCATCCGCCAACCAGTCGAGCAACTGCGGATGAGTGGGGGCGACACCAAGCTTCCCAAACTCCGCTGGCGTAGCCACGATGGCTTGGCCAAAGTGATGCAACCACACTCGATTGACTAAGACGCGGGCGACCAACGGATGCTGACCGCTCGTCAGCCAAGTGGCATAAGCCAATCTGCGGCCAGAGGTGGGTAGTGTTGGATCCTTCTCAGGAATGGTTGGCAGTTCACCTTCGGGTGCAGCTATCGTCAAATCAGCCGGCAGCACTTTCTGCTTCGGCTGCTGATGATCGCCACGATGAAACAGTTGGGTCTCGGGCAGGCGCCCCGGTTGCTCAGTGAACGCGCGAACAAATTCCTCGGTCGGTTTGCGAGCGCGAATTTCGCCAATGCGAGCATCCAATTTTTTGAGTTGCTCAGCAGCGTCAGGCAAATACTGATACAGCACTCCGGGCGAAATGTTCACACTCGGGTACTGCTTGAGCAACTGTACTTGGTCCGCGGTCCGATCCTTTTCGGTGGTCTTGTACGCGAGTCGCAACTGTTCACGTAGCGGTTCTTCGTATTTCGCCAGCTCCTTGACGAGCGCCTGCGCCATAAAATCAGCCTGCCTGGTGGCTCGCTCTTCGGCTACTTGTTTGACTTCTTCTTCCACGCTTTTAGCTTGCGCGCGATCGGCTGCGGTATAGAGCGAAACGCGTCGCGCATCGGGCACCCGCCAGTTTTGCCAGTCAAAGGCCGGCTCGAATATCGCTCGCAGCGCAAAATAATCTAATTGAGAGATGGGGTCATAGCGATGGTCGTGACACTGAGCACAACCCACACTTACGCCCAGCAACGTCGAACTGACAATCTTCAGCGTGTCGGCGATAACTTTATTGCGTGCCTCCGGGCTATTATCACCCGCTCCAGTGCCGTCGGCCGCCATCCGCAAAAAACTCGTGGCCGTCAGCAAGTCAATCTGCTCTGGCGTCCAGTCTCCCTGCTGGGGACCTGCCAACTCGTCCCCTGCCAGTTGTTCAATAATAAAGCGATCAAAGGGTTTGTTGAGATTTAAAGACCGCATCACGTAGTCGCGGTACTTCCAGGCCCACGGGCGATCAGCGTCTTGCGTGGTCTGCCCCTCAGAGTCAGCGTAGCCAGCTACGTCGAGCCAATGCCGCGCCCAACGTTCACCGTAATGAGGTGAATCGAGCAAGTTATCTAACAGTTGCTCAAACCAGTTGTCGTCGCCAAGCGTGTTCCAGCGTGCGAATTCTTCGGTCGTGGGTGGCAACCCAATCAGATCGAAATAGAGGCGACGGATCAAAGTCGGGCGGTCTGCGTCAGGCGAAAACGACAGCCCAGTTGGCATGGCCTGGAGCAACAGTGCGTCGATCGGGGTTCGTACGCGCGATTCGAGTCCAAAGGCAGGAATCTCAGGACGCTTGATCGGACGAAAAGCCCAATACTGACGGTCTTCCAAGGTGATCGGTATTCCCGGTCCAATCTGCTCGGGTTCCGCCCGCTCAGTTTTTGCTCCACCGGCTACCCAACGCCGCAGTATGTCAATTTTATCCGCCGGCAGACGGGCTTCCCCTGGTGGCATCTCACCCGTGACCACGCGCTCAAT
>JBBQRC010000713.1:0-3303 GCA_038215215.1 Pirellulales bacterium | reverse complement strand
CGGCAAACTGCAGGATGTGATCGGTGAGTATACGAGGGTGATTTTCAACAATGACGCGATCGTAGCCCTCGATCAATGTAGCAATCTCCTTCAGATCCTGCGTTGGGACATTGACGGGCGCGAAGAAGTTGGCGGCATTGTAGAGCTTGATCCACTGCTGCGAAGCTGGCGTCACAGTTGGGACCGCTGAGTTGGACGCAGTCAGATTGTGTGCGGCCTGCTGCTGTATGGCATAACGAATTTGAGCTGGAATGTTTCCAACAGGTGTGGCGCCCAGGTGAGTGGCTTTCCAGAGGTCGCACATGAGGCAACGGTAACGGCACTCGGCGCCCAGCAAGAGGACGGTGAGAACCGAAGCCAAATCACCTTGTCCATTCAGCGCTTCCTGTCCGTGCAGGACGTCCACGGGCAAGCGGCCTGGTAGCGGCCTATCGACAGTCGGTCGCAGAGCGAGAATCTGAGCGGTCGAAAGTCGCAAGTCATTGATCCTGAGAATCTAGCCTAAGGATAACGTCGTTGAACCCGTTTTAGGCGGCGGTTCGCCGTGGAACCACACGGGGTGCACGTGTCTCGCCATCATCGCGATCTACTGGTCGGAACATTCTCAGCGGACGCTGATGGCTCCGCGAAAGAACTTTCACGTATTCGGCACCAAATAGCAAAATTGTAACACCCCAATAAAACCAGAGCAGCAGGGCGATGAACGAACCAATGGCACCGTAGGCCGACGAGTAACGCATGCCGATGAGGAAAACGCTCAGAAACTGGCGTCCCAATTCCCAAATAATCGACACGAGCAAGCCGCCGCGAAACGCGTCGCGCCACATCACGCTACTCTTCGGCAACCAACGATAAAGAACGCCGAAAGCCAGTGAATTGAGTAACACGGTGGCGCTGGCATCCACCATCGAGATGGCAATCGTGCCCGGGAGACGCCAATGGGTCATCCATTGCCGCAATGTTCCAATGGCTACGTTTGCGGCCAGGGTGCCTACAATAGCCATGCCGACGCCGAGGAACAGCAGGAAAGCGGCCAGACGTTGCACCGCCAGCCGACGCAGCGACACTTTCCAGCCCGCTTTCGTAGGTGGAGGCACGCGCCAAATCTTGTCGAAAGCCCGCTCAAACTGATGAAATACACTGATGGCGGCCAAAGTTGCGGTCACCAGTCCAAATGGACCGCTGACCACCGAATTATCGCGCAGCTGGGCTAGGACCTCACGCACCTGCGATTCCAGGCTGGTCGAACAATGTTCGGCGACAACGTTAAGGATCTGCAGTTCTGCGTCATGTCCCAATTGCGTGAATCGCATCACCAAGCCAACTCCCGCAATCAGCAGCAGCAACATGGGGAACAGGGACAACGCTAAATAATAGGCGACGGTGGCAGCCATGCCGCTCGCGTCATCTGCCTGCCAGCGACGGACCGCCACCAGTAGTGAATCAGCCACTTCACGGCAGTACAGGGAAACACTCCGTATCAATCCAATGGCGGAGAGTCGATCGACAGGGCGATCGAAACTCGGTTCGGCAATTTTCAGTTGAAACCGCTCTGCCACTATAGCTCCCCAAAAGTTGCGGCAGGTTAGCAACCTGAACTCAACCGGCCTAGGTCAATCAGCTTGGGCGGCCGCGCTGCCGCACTGACATGCGCTGGTTTTCGCTGGCGGTGTGCCTCGCTCCCTGCAAACTGTCCTGAGTGTCCCCTGCATGTCCCCTTCAAAATGGTGATCGACATCGATTTGGGCTTGTCGATTGGAAAAAGCCCCTGTAATCTGCTGGATTCCATCCAAAAACAGCTTCTTGGCTACTCCGTCGCGGTTTTGCGCTCGTCGAGTCGCCATGATTGAAACGGAATGTGTAAAAATATGCCCAAAATGAAGACTCACAAGGCGACGAAGAAGCGATTCCGCGTGACCGCCACCGGCAAAGTAAAGCACCGCGGAGCGGGCACAAGCCACTTGGCGATTCGCATGAGCGCGAAACGCAAGCGCAACCTGCGCGGCACGCGGGTGCTCCATTCGCACTTTACGCGGCAGATTCTCGATTGCTTACGCCACAACAGCTACTGATTTTGCAGCGGGTTTAGTACAAAGTATCTGGGTTCAACTCCTGAATAAGTGGCCTTAACCCGCGCCACCTGGTGGTTTTTTTCACCGGCAAACAGGCCAATCTCAATCGATTGGTGCAGATGTCAAAATGTCAGGGACCTGAGATGCTACAGTGGAGAGATCGTTCTCATGAGAACTCTTAAAGGTTCTGCCAGACGCAAAGCAACTCGCAAGTTGCTGAACCGTGCCAAAGGATTTGTAGGTGGTCGCAGAAAACTGCTGCGCACCGCCAAAGAGACCTTGGTCCGCGCGGGCGTGTTTGCGTTTCGCGACCGACGTGTACGCAAACGCGAATTCCGCAGATTGTGGATCACCCGTATCAGCGCCGCCTGCCAGTTACACGGCCTACGCTACAGCCAGTTCATTTTCGGCTTGAACAAAGCCAATATCAGCTTGGACCGTAAGCAGTTGTCAGAGCTGGCAATCCATGATCCGGCTGGTTTCCAAGTCGTCGTCGAACAAGTGAAAACTGCTTTGGCCTCTTAGTTACGCGTCGCGGACGAAATTGGTCACTAGCACCGAGAAATTACCTTGATGCAAAACGCCCGGCCTCGCGCTGGGCGTTTTCGTTTGAAATGCCTTGCACGGTCCCGATAAAGTGTTTGCCTAAGCTCGAAAAAACCAATCTTCGCCTGCGGGACGGTGTCTATGAGCCAGAAGTTTGTCACTCAGCGACGCGTGGAATTCTGCGATACGGACGCTGCTGGCATTGTCCATTTCGCTTCGTTCCTCTGTTACATGGAACAAGCCGAGCATAATTTCCTGCGTTCGCTAGGTTTGAGCGTCTCGCAAGATCAAGGAGATGGAAGCCATCTCAGTTGGCCTCGTGTGCACGTCGAATGTGATTATCAGGATAGCGCTCGATTCGAAGATGTGCTCGACATCGCCGTGAACATTCGACGTCTGGGACAAAAAAGCATCACTTACGGTTTTGAAATCAGCCGGGGGGACGACAAAATAGCCACCGGTGGGGTCGTGGCCGTGTGTTGCAAAGTGCGCAGTGGATCACCACTCGAATCTGCGGTTGTCCCCTTAGATTTTGCCGAGCGGCTTCTGCCGTTTTGCTTGGAATAAAATTGTTTTGGAATTGGACACTTGCTTTCGGCGCGCTGTTCCGCAATTATAGGGGTTGTGGCTTTATGCATTCTTAACATGTCAACATGAGCGGGGACCTGAGAAGGTTCGATTCGTA
>JBBQRC010000712.1:0-3305 GCA_038215215.1 Pirellulales bacterium | reverse complement strand
CCGCTGCTGCCACGCTTGGCGACGAATCCGCTGGAGGGAGCACCGGCACAGTGCTTGCCACCGCTACTACGGGAGCTGCCTCGGTTTCTGCCAAGTCCGGATTGGGCATTACCGGCTCAGCGGGCAATTCAGGCATTGGGGTAGGAGCGAGCGTTGGGAGCAAGTTCGGTGCAGAGACCTGTTTCAGCATTTCTTCCAGTGCGGGCTGCGACCGTTCGGGCCGCGGCAAGTTGGCTAGCGGCACGGGTTGCTCCCAAGGTTGTGCTTGAGGCTCAGCCGTTTCTGGTGGGGAATCCTCGTCACTGCTTGGCACGGAGGGCATGACCTCGCTGCTGGCGTTGTCCAGCATGACCGACATGCCCTGCTCTCGGCCGCGCGGATCACCTTGTGGTAATACGACGCCGGTGCCGTAGGCATACATGAGCAGCCACACATGCGCGAGAATGCTCAGCACGATACACTTCGTCAGTGGCTTGGCTTGTCCCCAACGCGTGCGCGACGCGACCAAGAGCAGGACAGCGAGCAAGGCAAAACCGGTCCCTAGGATAAAGGCCAACGTCCGTCCCATGGTGACGTAGGCCCAAGCTCGATAGATCATTTCGCTCATGGAACCGATGCAAATCATATTGATGGAGCAGTGCTCTCCTCAACTGGCGAACGAACACTAAGAGCCTGTCCGAAAAGGGGTCTGACCCTTTGGAGGCGATTCGATTTCATTGGTTTTTTCTGCTCGCCGGAGAGGGTCAGACCCCTTTTCGGACAGGCTCTTGGTTTGTGAGTCAGCGTTGCAACGGTCTCGAAGTAACCAAATCGATACCGACGCTTTTCACCCCGGCTCCCTGGGCCGAGCTGAACGCGGCAGAAACGAATTGGTATTGCACCCTGGCATCGGCCCGCACCGCCACACGCAACTCGGGATAGCGAGCCTGCATGCCACGCAGTTTGGCCGCCAATTGGTCCAATGAAACGGCTTGGCCGTCGAGTTCGAATTGACCTCCCTCGGTGACCACAATGACTCGTTGGTCAGGGGGCGCCACCATCGGCTTCAACTCGCCTGCTGAGGGCAACTGCAGATCAATTTGTCGCTCGGACTTAGTGAACTGCGTGCCCACCATGAAGAAAATGAGTAGCAAGAAGACGACATCGATCATCGAGGTCAAATTCACGCTAGGTAGTTCTTCGCACGAAGAAGTTTTGAGCGGCATCCCTTCCGACTCCTGTGTTTGGATCGACCCATTTAGGCGGCGCGGCTGCGTGAACGACTGCGAGATTTGCCGGATTCTTGCAGCCCCTCGGCACTGATGAGCTCTACAACGTTTTGGGCGTAAGCGTCCATTTCGAGGATTAACTTGTCTGTGCGGCCTAGGAAAAATGCATAGGCGGCATAAGCCGGAATGGCCACCACTAACCCCGCAGCCGTTGTAATCAGCGCTGTGCCAATTCCGCTGGCCAACAACTCAGGCCGTCCCATTGCATCGGCGCTCGCAATCGTATTAAAAGCGTCGATCATCCCCAGCACCGTACCCAATAAACCCAGTAGCGGCGTCAGATTGCTAATCGCATTGAACAGTCGCAAGTATTTGCGCAATTGGCTGGTAACACGTTCTCCAGCGTCGAGCACCGCCTGCTCGACTTCGACGGCTGAACGACCGTATTTCTTCAGAGCTGAAGTAAAGAGTTGTGCAATGGGTGAAGCATTTTCCTCGCATAAGGCGATCGCTTCGTCGCGTCCCAGTTGCTGCTGCTCGAGCTGCTCAATCACACCACGAATAAAGTGCCTCGGGATAACTCGGCTGCGTCGCAAAAACAATAGCCGCTCCGACACGAACACAAACAGCACCATGGAGCAGGCGATGATGGGCAGCATCAACACGCCACCTTGGCGAATCACACTCAGAAGATTGCTCATCGGTATCCGCGAACCCGTCTCGGCATCGGTAGCCGAATCGGCGGCTGACAATCCATTGGCATTGGCCAAGTTCTCCGCAGCGGATGGAGCAATGGAACTGGGGACTTGTGGCGTGGCCCCAAACGGCGCGTTGCTGGCGATCCTCGCAGATGGCTGATTCGGATTGGTTTGGTTTGTGAATGTGGGATTCGCCATGGACGAATTAAATCCACCGCCACCGTAGCCTGGCGGCGCAGGGGCTTGTGCGAGTACCGGGATGCTCAACAGCAGCCAGATGACGGCAACCGCGAGACTGAGAACCTGTCCGAAAAGGGGTCTGACCCTCTCCGGTGAGCAGAAAAAACCAATGAAATCGAATCGCCTCCAAAGGGTCAGACCCCTTTTCGGACAGGCTCTGAGCACGCGGGATGCTGGATATCGAGACCGCCGCATGACACAAAGCTGAAGCGGAGTCCGGTGCGCTGCAGTTCTGCGATCGGGCAGGTAGTGGCTGAGATAAGACAGTCCTAGCTGAGTTTGCATGACGCTTCCGCCGGTTAAACAATTTCGAGCGATTCGAATCGTTCGAAGTGGTTTTGTTTTAAGGATCGTTTTGAAGTTTCTGGAAAGTGAGTGATCATCACCGGCGCACCTTGGTGTTACCATTCAAGGCGGTTCGTTTGATTTCTTGAGCCCGTCCGCGAGCCTCGTCGCGTAGCCGTTCATCTTCGGCTTCACTGGCGACCCGCTCGTAAACGGCGATCGCCTCAGCGCTGCGGTTGAGCAGCTCGAGGCACTTACCGGTTTGCAGTAACGCCAAATTCTGCCAAGGCTGACGCTCGGTCTGTTGAACTACTTTGGCATAAGAGGCGATGGCTAAGTCATATTTATGTTCAAGGAAATCGACTTCACCGAGCATCCATTGGGCACGCGCGACGGCGTTTTGCCGGCCGCGGGCCTTGGTAGGATCCGCTTGAACTATGGCGGTCAAGTGAACCCTCGCGAGTTCGAAATCGATTTGTCGCATGGCTGCCTTAGCCAGCAAATAATCGAACTCATCGAGCTGCTCGAATTCTGGGCATTGTTGCTTGGCTGACGCCGCCACCGCGGCCAGGGCTTCGTATTGCCTCTCAGCCAACATCAGTTCAGCGCGGCGGAGTTCAACGGTGGCGAGCCAACTGGGTAACGGAGACATGGCTTGGGCAGTTTCCTGCAGCCACTTTAATTCTTCCAGGGCTGGACCGCGTTGCTGGTCTCGCGATAGCACTTCTGCTCGTGCAAATCGCCAGGCGATTTGTTGCGATGCGTCGAGTTCTGGAAACCCAGTTGCCGGTGGCAAGAGCGCTACCCCCCGCGCCTTGTCTCCCGTGGCGATTGCTAGCTCGGCGGCGATCAGCCGAAAGCGATATTCGAAATT
>JBBQRC010000711.1:0-3307 GCA_038215215.1 Pirellulales bacterium | reverse complement strand
CACCTGCTGATCCACCATGGCTTGAACTAGATAGCGCAGCCAGTGCTCATCTGCCACACAATCATCGTCGGTGTAGGCGATGATCTCTCCGGTAGACAGGCTCGCCCCAGTATTGCGGGCGACGCTCAGTCCTTGATTTTTCTGACGAAAGTAAATCGCTTGGGGAAACTCGGCTACGATCGAGCGCACTTCGTCGGTCGACCCATCGTCGATCACAATCACTTCGTAATCTGGGTAGTCCAGCGCCATCAATGAATGGAGACAACCGCGGATTGTCTTGCCACCGTTGAATGAGCAAACGACGACAGATACTTTTGGCAGGTCGGCTCTAACGTGGATCGCTTCCAGCAGGTCCTGCCAGATTCGTCGCAAAGCCATGGCAGACAATTTTTCGCTACGATCTGACCGCGTCACACCAAAAAACCAGTCTTCAATTTGATGACCACCGGTAAACCAATCGTCGGTGAATGCAAAGATAACTGACCCGGCCAAGCCATGGCGAAAGACCTGAGTCAAATGCCTTGAAAGCATGGCAGCCTGTTCGACTTCGCCCTCGCGTTGCGAATCGATGCCGTATTCTCCCAACACCAGCGGCTTATTACCGGCAATATGTTGCAAGCGATCAAGATAAAGACTGAGCTTTTCTTCGTCGTGGAGGTACACATTTAAGCAGAAAAAATCAACGCCCTTAACTTCCAAGAATTCTGTAGTCGGGTAGTTCCCGTAAGTAACCAGACAACCAGGCGCCTCCACCTTCGCAATTGCCAGCAACTCTTCTACAAACTGTTCGACGCGTCTCCGACCAGAAAAACGTATGACATCCACCGGAATTTCATTGACAACACTCAACGCCAATACGGCTGGATGAGTGCCACATTGTCTGGCCGTTTCGCGGACTCGCTTTCGCGCCCGATCCATGGCGAACCAGTCCTCAAAAAAGCATCGGTGCTTCTCCCAAGGAATATCGATGAAGACGAACAACTCGTGCTCCAGCGCCTCATCTAACAACCACAAGGGTGGTGGGAAATAGATACGAATGGTATTCGCACCCAATGTTCGCATTTGCGCGAAATCACGGCGCACTTGATCACGTTCTGGTAAATGCTCGCCAGCGAAATTCGGTGCAAACGGACCGTAAGAGAAACCCTTGACGTAGAACTTATCCCCTCTGAAACGAAGGAATTTTCCAGAGGTTTCTACACGAACATCGGAACCTGAGAAAGGCCGATAGAGCGCAATTGCTATCCCGCAGGGAGGGTGTTGTTAATTGCCAATTATTAGACTTCGGCTGCGAGTCTCCGCTCTCTTTTTGCGTGGGCGACACCGCGCGTAGTGCGCACTCACACGGTTGTCAATTCTCCTCCACCTAGTTTGTATCTTTATGAGAAGTATTTTCGGCGAACGATGCGCGCATCTCCCAAATACCACTAATTGGGAGTATCTCCGTATACTTGCCGGTGGGCATTACAACTGATTAAGGCATCACGATGAATGAGACAAGTCGCAGCGGGTTCACTCTCGTGGAGGTCTTGGTCGTAATAGGAAGCATCGGCATCTTAGTGGGCTTACTTCCGCGTGCTGTTCAGGCTGGTCGGGAAGCTGCGCGGCGCATGCGTTGTTCCAACAATCTCAAGCAGATTGGCCTAGCGTTGCATGAGTTCGAGGTCCGCTTACAAGCGGCTTCAACCCAACGGCACTCACTTTATGAACCGAAAGCGCTAGCTTCGGTCTGAATGGGCTCAATATGCGTTCAAAACTAGGGCCCACGGCTAGCGCCTGAGGTTCACTTAGACGCAGAGTGAGTGCCATTTGGCTTCCGCCAGGTGGGGTGTGGAACCCTCCATCGCATTTGAGAGTTTCTGTGTACGTCTACTTACTGCGATTACCCTTGGAAGACTTTGACGCAGGCACCCGCGGACAGCCCAGCAAATTTTGCCGGACCGTTTACGCGTGTTGGAACCCCTGTGAAATTGGCTCAAGTAACCGATTGTCTGTCCAACACAATTTTCTTTGGTGAGGTGCGACCAAAGTGTTCTGAACATATCCGCAATGGTTGGAGTCAATCGAACAGTGGCAACGGATACTGTACCACCTTGATTCCGATCAACTTTGATAGTTGCAACGACAATTCTCCGGATCCCTGTCATCAATCTTTCAACTGGAACACCGAGGTCGGTTTCCGGTCCATGCACATCGGTGGCGCGCTATTTTTGCTTGGTGATGGCAGCGTGCACTATGTCTCACAAACACTCGACCACAATGTGTATCAATCGCTTGGTGCCAAACAGGATGGCCAAGTCGTCACGCTTGAGTAACAGTTCGCACTACTACTCGGGGGAGAAGAGTTGGGGGTGAGGGGCAGAATCACCAGCTCGTTCGGCCCCTCACCCCAGCCCTCTCACCAGAGTACTAGGGAGAGGGAGCTGAAAAAATCCGAGTAGTCGCTGTTCTCGCTTGCCTTCGCACATTTGCTACCTTCCGACTTTATCATCAGGCCGGGGTAGGGCTACTGGGCTGACCCGACTGGCGGGTCTGACTTGATCGTGCGGGCGACGCGAAAGCCATTATAAATATAGTTTTCGATGATTTTGCCCAGCTCCTGCGACGCACAACGGGCGGCGAAAGGAGCGTAGAGAAATGCCCCGCCGCGGGCAATTCGTACTTCATTGATCATGCCGCCAAACCCACCGCCGTCCACGAATGTTCCCTGCTTGCGAGTCAATTCGGGTGCACTGGGTGTATCGGTGATTTCCCAAACATTGCCGAGCGTATCGAATAGACCAAACAGATTTGGGGTTAATTGACCCACTGGCTGCAGCGTGTATTTTGAATTATCCGCGGTCCAAGCATAACGCGACAGCAGCGCAACGGAATTCCCATAGTAGCGGCTAGTGCGGGCTCCGGCGCGGCAGGCGTATTCCCACTCGGCTTCGGTGGGTAATCGAAAGCCAGTGCGTTCGAGAAAGTTGGCTGGCAATGTCATACCGGGCACGATCTCTTCCACCGGTGGATAACACATCTGGTCATGGTGAACATTGTTCTGCTCGCTCAACCAACGACAATATTTGGCTGCCTGTAACCAGGAAAGCGTATTGATTGGGCATTGATCACTGGTCGTGTAATCGCTTGCGAAGCTAAAACGCGGATCGAATCGTTGATATTGTGCGACTGTCACTTCGCAGGTCGCTATGGCAAAGCTGCGAGGGATACGACAGTGGCGGGAGACTTCTTTGGAATGATCGCGGTAGAGTTCCTGGCCTGGAGAACCTAAATCAAACTCAACGGGACCGGGGATGATCGCCAAGGT
>JBBQRC010000710.1:0-3309 GCA_038215215.1 Pirellulales bacterium | reverse complement strand
TTCGTGATCATGTTTCTTGTTCGTTTGTCTAGCTAGCGTTTCGCCCGAGCAGACGCGCTGGGCCCTGGGTGCTATGGTAATGGCACAGTGCGATCGCCAGTGCGTCCGCCACGTCGGCTGGCTCGGGCAAATTCGGCAAATTCAACTGTTGCTGAACAGAAAATTGCATCTGAGTCTTCGAGGCACGACCGTTGCCCGTTAAGGTTTTTTTCACTTTTGTAGCGGCATACGAGCTCACGGGAACGGCCGCCTGCGCTGCGGCCAAGAGAATGACGCCCCGTGCGTGTCCCATCAGAATGGCGGTCGTGGGGCGATCGTAGTGCGAATAAAGTTGTTCAATCGCAACGCAATCCGGCTTGTGCTCAGCCAAAATCTCAACGATGCCGCTGTGCAGTTCTTGCAGTCGATTTTCCAACGTCGCGTCGCGACCACAGCGGACGAAGCCCGCATCCAACAGTTCAAAAGAATTCACCGCGCAACGTAGCACCCCGTAGCCGGTGGTGCCCAACGCCGGGTCAATTCCGAGTACAACGATTCCGTTGGCCATGCTGTTTCCATCCGTGTAAAGGCTTTAATGCTTAGCTGAAATCGGTGGCTAGTTACCGCCATCACACAAGGTAGCGGTCCGTCCCAACCACCCAGACGACTAGGTACCTAAGTCACCAAACAGCGGCGTCGATAGGTAACGTTCTCCCAAGCTGCACATGATTGTCACAATGCGTTTCCCTTTGAATTCAGGGCGAGCGGCCACTTGAGCGGCTGCCCACATGTTGGCCCCACTGCTTATCCCTGCCACAATGCCCTCGTGCTTGGCCAATCGCCTGCCCCATTCGAAGGCGTCTTCGTCGTCTACCGCAATCACTTCGTCGACCAAGGTGGTGTCGAGATTCTTGGGAATAAAGCCAGCGCCAATTCCTTGAATACGGTGCTTACCCGGTTGTCCGCCGCTGATGACGGGACTGTGCTTCGGTTCAACGGCAATGGCCTTGAAATTCGGATTCATCTTCTTCAGGTACCGCGTAGCCCCAGTAATCGTACCACCTGTTCCCACACCAGCCACGAGGACGTCAATGTCGTGACCGCTGTCCTCCCAGATTTCGGGGCCCGTAGTCGCTTCGTGGATGGCAGGATTGGCCGGGTTTTCGAACTGCTGAGGCATAAAGCCGACGGGATCCAGTTTGACCATATCGTAGGCCCGGGCGATGGCCCCCTTCATTCCTTCAGCGGCCGGTGTGAGCACCAAGTTGGCGCCCATAGCGCGGAGCAAAGAGCGACGCTCGACGGACATCGATTCAGGCATGGTCAGGGTCAGACGATAGCCTTTGGCAGCGCACACGAAGGCCAGTGCGATACCGGTATTGCCGCTGGTTGGTTCGATAATGTGCGTCTCGGAATTAATTTTCCCATCGCGCTCGCCCGCTTCGATCATGGCCACGCCGATGCGATCCTTGACGCTATTGAGCGGCTGGAAGAATTCGCATTTTGCAAACACGATGGCACCGTCAGCGGGAACCAAACGATTAACGCGAATCATGGGGGTGTCTCCAATCGCTTTCGCGGCATTATCGTACGTCTTGCCTCGCGCCATCTGGGAGCTCCTAGTCTGCAAAAAAGCTAAGTGAGATAGTTGGAATTTCGATTACCGAGCGTTCGTGGCAATGATGTTGCGATACCGTGCGGCTCGGCCAAACCATCGGTTTACTCGAATTGGACGAGTTATGGTAGCACAGTCCGCAAAAATTGAGTGGCAGGTTTACTTCTTCGTTTTCGCAGCGTTGGTCTTGGCCGCAGCCGCTTTCGTGGCGATAGCACGTTTCGAATAAGCGACCTCCTTACGAGCGGCATCCATGGCACGACGTCGGTTCGGGTTGTCCGCCTGGCCCGTCAATTCGTAGAGAAAACGACTCGCAAAGGTATCCCGCGGCTTGCCCCACTTCATCCGCTGCAGCGGTAGCGAGAGGGTCAGTTCGTCCTCGGCCCGCGTCACGCCTACATAACACAAGCGACGCTCCTCTTCGACATCATCAAAGTCTTCTTGCAGCGAACGCCGGTGCGGCAAGATCCCCTCTTCCATCCCCACCATGTAAACGACTGGAAATTCGAGCCCTTTGGCACTGTGGTAGGTCATCAATGAGACGGAGTTGTGCTGTCGTTCCTTCTCTTTTGAACTGCTAAACTCTTTGCCAGCCAGGGCCACACCGTCCAAAAAGCTTGCTAACGTCGCCACCTCGTTTTCGGCCTCATATTCTGCGATCGCATTCAGGACTTCTGCCACCGAGGCTTGGCGCATTTGAATTTCTTCCGGCTCTGCATACGCTCGCTCGATTGCTCCCAGGTAGTCGATATCGGCGATCAAGTCGCGGACCACCGCGAGCAACGAATCGGCTTCCGCCAACCGTTTTGAGAATCGTCCAACCAAGGATTGCAGCGCGCTGACGCCGCGTTTGGCCGGCTCGGGAAATCGGCTCAGCAAGAGCTTATCATGAGTCGCTTCCCAAACACTCATGCCTTGCGACACGGCCGCGTGCAAAAGTTGCTCGACCGATTTGGCTCCGATGCCGCGCGGGGGGGTGTTAATCACCCGCAGCAAACACACTTCGTCTTTGGGATTGTCCAGAATTCGCAAGTAGCCAAGCAGATCTCGCACTTCCTTGCGATCGAAAAAGGACTGGCTGCCGGTCAGCGTATAAGGGACTTTGGCTTTCCGCAATTCCGTCTCAAACACCCGGGGTTGCTCGTTGGTGCGAAAGAGGATGGCAATGTCGCGGGCCTCGTAGGTGGCACGATCGAGAATGAGTTGGATTTCTTGGGTAATACCACGCGCCTCTTCCAAGTCATTCTTGAATTGCAGGATACGCGGTGCTTTACCTCCTTGTCGCGCAGCTTTCAAAACTTTGTCATGTCGAGTTTTGTTGAAGGTGATTAGGCGATTGGCCAACTGAAGTATGGCGGCGGTGCTGCGGTAATTATCCTCCAATCGCACCACCTTGGCGTCGGGCCAATCATTGCGGAAGTTCAAAATATGCTGCACTTCGGCACCCCGCCAGCCGTAAATCGACTGGTCGTCATCCCCCACCACGCACAAATTGCGATGGCCACCCGCCAGTTGCTTGATGATGGAATACTGCGACTGGTTGGTGTCCTGATACTCATCGACCAGCACGTGATCGAACCGTCCAGCCTCTTCACGACGCACGTCGTCGAACTGGCGGAAAAGTTCTTCGGTCAATAGCAGCAGGTCGTCGAAATCCATCGCGCCGGCCAACTTAATGGCCTGCTGATAACGTCGATAGCCACTGGCGGCCACAT
>JBBQRC010000709.1:0-3309 GCA_038215215.1 Pirellulales bacterium | reverse complement strand
TCGGGCTTCTTGGCCCATTGCGTCGAAAAGCGTTGCTTGCACTTAGGGCATTCAACCACCGGCAACTCGCGATTCTGCTTCGTTTGATTGATTTGGGCTTCGCAGTGCGGACATTCGAATTGGACCGGCATCCGCACGTCTTGCGTTTCCGTTGCCAGCCAAGTTAATCCGAAGCGCAGCGCATCGGGCCCAAATTTGTCGATCACGTCAATCGGATCTACGCCGTTCCCCTTGCTTTTGGACATGGTCTCACCAAAACCGTCGAGGATTTTGGGATGGATGTAGACTTCCTTAAACGGAACTTGGCCAACGTTATTGAGCCCCATCAGCACCATGCGGGCGACCCACAGCGTGATGATGTCGCGGCTGGTGATCAACGTGCTGGTGGGATAAAAATATTCCAATTCCGGGGTTTTTTCCGGCCAACCCAAGGTCGAATGCGGCCATAACGCGGAACTAAACCAAGTATCCAGCACATCAGCTTGACGTTCGTAACCGGTCGACTCCAACTGCGCTGCCACTGCATCCGCTTCGTCGCGAATACAGGCATGCACCAGCGTATCGTTTTCAATCGATGCGGTCAGGCGCGCTGCTTGCGACTCGGGCAGTGCTCGAAGGCGCGTTAATTCTTTCGTTGCGTCCGCGCTGGTCGAGAATTGCTTGGTCCAAATCGGAATTTGATGGCCCCACCAAAGCTGCCGACCGACTGGCCAATCCCTCTTTTCGCCCAACCAGTCGAGATAACCTCTGGCATAACGCTCAGGCAGAATCTTCACTTGGCCACTCGTGACGGCGTCCATCGCGTTTTGTGCCAGTTGGTCCATCCGCACGAACCACTGATCCGCCAACAGCGGCTCGATCGGCGTCTTGCTGCGGTCGCTATGTGCCAAGTCAATTTCGCGGTCTTCGATCTCAACGACCAGACCTAGCTCTTCCAATTCGGCCACGACCGCTTCGCGCGCCTTGCGCATCGTCAGCCCCTGAAATTTACCCGACTCGGCGTTGAGCGTTCCGTCCGTGTTGAGAATATTAATCATGGGCAAGCCGCAGCGTAAACCAACTTCGTAATCGTTGGTGTCGTGCGCTGGCGTAATCTTGACGCAACCGGTGCCAAGATCCGGTTTGGCCCAGACGTCGGCGATCAGTGGAATCTGACGTTGTGTTAATGGCAAGGCGAGCATGGTGCCTCGACTGGCCATCTTGGCGAGTTGTAAGAGCAACGGTAGGTGGGTCGTCTTACGCGCGATCAAATCGTCAAGTTGTTTCGCGAGTGGCTCGCGCTCCTTGCTCGATGCAGCCGCGATTCGTTCGCGCAGTTGTTGCTCAGCGGCCGCCAGCGCACCGGCGGGATCGGGATGAACGGCCACAGCCGTATCGCCTAACATGGTCTCCGGTCGCGTCGTGGCGATCGTGACGTGTGTTGGTTCGTCCGCCGCAGGGTTGATAATGGGGTATTTGAAATTGTAAAAATGACCTTTGACTGTCTCGTGAAAGACTTCATCGTCACTAACCGCCGTTTGCAGATATGTGTCCCAATTCACCAGACGCTTGCCGCGGTAGATCAGTCCTTTGGCGAAGAGATCATAAAACGTAGTGCGGACGGCGCGGGCGCAGACTGCGTCGAGCGTAAAACGCGTACGACGCCAGTCGCATGAGCAGCCCATGCCACGCAGCTGATTCAAAATGCGAGTTTCGTATTCCGCTTTCCATTCCCAAATGCGTTCGACCAATTTGTCGCGACCAAGATCGTGGCGAGTGAGTTTCTCTAGTTGTTGCAGACGCTTCTCAACAACCGCTTGTGTGGCAATCCCGGCGTGGTCGGTGCCTGGCATCCACAGCGCCTCGAAACCCCGCATGCGATGCCAGCGAACGCGGATATCTTGGAGCGTATTATTGAGAGCATGTCCGAGATGCAGTGCACCCGTCACGTTGGGCGGAGGGATGACGATCGTGAACGGTTGGCGGTCCGGGTTGACATTCGCCTCGAAACAACCGTCCTGCTCCCACTGTGAATAAATCTCTTGGCAGGCTGTTTGAAAATCAAAGCGATTCGGAATTTCGGGTGTGGCTTCAGTCATGGTGGGTACTTGTTAAAATCCCTTCGTTCATTAACAACTTGTAGCGGACTGCGTCGACGAGTGCTAACCAACTTGCCTCAATGATGTTTTCGCTAACGCCAATCGTCCCCCAGACCTGTTGGTAGTCGGAGCTCTCGATATTGACGCGAATACGTGCTGCCGTGCCAGCTTCGCAATTCACCACGCGGACTTTGTAATCGACCAAGTGCATCGGTTCGAGGCCAGGATAGGTTGCGCCCAAGCATTTTCGCAAGGCAGCATCCAGCGCATTGACCGGTCCATGCCCCTCAGCGGCTTCGAAAATCTCCTGCTCGCCAATTCGCAACTTAATGATGGCTTCAGCAAAAGCAGCATTGCGGCTAAGGTCCCTGTCCCCGGCGACGACACGATATTTAACCGTCTCAAAATAACTTTTGAACGTGCCAGCAACTTGGGCAACTAAGATGTCAAAGGAGGCTTCAGCGGTTTCATACTGATAGCCGCGGTTCTCCTGACTAACCACCTCAGCCAAGATCTTGTCCATCAACAGGCGATCGGACTGAATGTTGTGCTTGGTCGTTAGAGCGATAATGTTGGAGCGACCGGACAGCTCGCTCACCAAAATTCGCCGTTCATTGCCGACCACAGCAGGATCGAGATGCTCGTAGGTGTGAGCCGCTTTATTCACCGCATGAACGTGCATGCCACCTTTGTGAGCAAACGCACTCTGGCCGACAAACGGTTGATTATTGCGTAACTGGAGATTCGCGGTTTCGTAGACGTAACGCGACAGCTCGGTTAAGTGAACCATGTCGCGGCCGCCGAGTACAGAAAAGCCTTTCTTTTTCAGAGCTAGGTTGGCCATGACGGTGATCAAATCGGCGTTGCCACATCGTTCACCGATGCCGTTGATGGTCCCTTGAACTTGATTGCAGCCCGCGTCGACTGCCGCCAGTGAATTGGCGGTGGCTAAATCGCCGTCATTGTGACAGTGAATCGCCAACTGCACTTTGTACTGACTCGTCGCTTCGAGCGCCGCTGTAACGATTTGACGAATCTCATCGGGGAGCGTCCCGCCGTTAGTGTCACACAGCGACAGCCATTTGGCACCGGCCGCTGCCGCCGTCTGGATCGTTTGAATAGCGTAGGCAGGATTGGCTTTGTAACCGTCAAAAAAATGTTCAGCGTCGTAGACCATTTCGCAGTTACGGCCAAGGAATTCGACGGTGTCTCCAATCATCGCGAGATTTTC
>JBBQRC010000708.1:0-3310 GCA_038215215.1 Pirellulales bacterium | reverse complement strand
AGCAGTGGACCATTACCGCTGGTATTGCACCATCTGACCTGCCATCACGATCAACTGTGCCAGCATCAACCATTTGAGGATACTGCGGAGTTATTGCCCTGCACGCACATGTGCTCGCACCAGCACGCACAAGTCTCGTCTCAAGAGTCTACGACAGCGATTTGGGATGCGGTCCACGATCACGGATGCGCACTCTGCTACCAGCTTTCCCAGCTCTCTATTAAGCCACTCTCCACTCATGCCGATCTGACGCAACGCGTACGTTTCGAGCCAGTTGGTTTCGTGGAACTTCTTGTACCCTCCGGCGTGGATTGCCCATTTCCACCCCGAGGACCGCCCTCCGCCTAGCTTGTTTATTCAAGCGTTTCCCGTCAGCGTTCCGCTGCACCTCTCCTTTAGTCTCGGAACCATCTGTTTGTCCGCGGCGGTGTTGGAGCTAAACGGGATGCCTCTGCGGGGAGATTATCCAGGCCGATTTTTCACTGGCATTTCATTTTTAAATATGGGTTTTTTCAATGTTTTTATCGACGAAGCGTCGAGCTTTTACGCTCGTGGAGTTACTGGTTGTAATTGCCATCATTGGCATCCTCGTTGGCTTGTTACTGCCAGCAGTGCAGGCGGCTCGCGAAGCCGCTCGAAGAATGCAATGTAGTAATAATATACGGCAACTTGGGATTGCGATTCACAACTACGAGTCGGCTTACCAGCGTTTGCCCTCGGGTTGGGTTTCCAGCGGAAATAGCGGTGTACCGGGCTGGGGTTGGGCCGCGGGCTTGCTGCCGTTCATGGAAGGGACCAACTTGGCGAACTCGATCGATTGGCGACAACCCATCGCAGCAGCGGTGCACGATACCATTCGCGTGACGGTTGTCCCCTCGTTTATCTGCCCCTCGGACCCTTACGACAACCTGTTTGAGATTGCCGAAGCGGAGGAGGATGAACACGGCGGGCATGCGCATCACGGTGGTAACGTCGATGAGGGGCACAAGCTTTTTTCAATCTCGAAGAGCAACTACGTCGGTATGTTCGGCGACTTTGAGTTAGAAGACGCTCCTTATGCGGGCAACGGCATTTTCTACGGTAGTAGTAAAACCAAGTTCGCTCATGTGACCGACGGGCTGAGCAACACGATTATGTTGGGCGAACATAGTGGCCAATTGGGTTCCACCATTTGGCACGGCAACATTCCTGAGGCAGCCGAATCCTACGCGCGTGTAGTGGGTGTCGCAGACCATGTGCCCAATAGTACCTACGGTCATTTTGAAGACTTCCGCAGCTATCACACCGGTGGCGCGAACTTCGCCCGGGGCGACGGGTCTGTGCAATGGTTGCCGCAGACGATCGATGAAGGAGTGTACAAAGCCATGTCGACCCGCGCGGGCGGCGAACCAATTTCCTACAACGACTAAGCGCACAATCGCCAATCAAATGGATGGTGCCCCAACTTTCATCGGCTGCCTGCTAATTCCCAGCGGAAGCCCTCGGACTCAAATATTTCTTGTGCTTCAGGTGACGACAATTTATCAAACAGGCGAGCTGTCGTTTGTGGATATTTGCTCCCTTTGGCAACCGCCCACGGTTGGGTGGCAATGGAACACGCAATGCCTTGTATTTGAATTGCATCGAGGTGCTCCGCCGCCCCCGCAGCATTGCTGAGATAAGCCACGGCAGCGTCGAGCGAACCGGTGCGTAACTGATTCACCAACATATCGCCAGTCGGAGTTTGCACGGTCACATTGGCCATGATCTCCTTCTGAATACCCCCTTCACGAAAAGTATTTTGCGTGATCCACCCCATTGCACATTGCTTCTCATGGCCAATGCCGACCCGCAACCCACTGCGGGTCAAGTCTTTGAGCGATTGAATGCTCTGGGGATTACCTTTCTGCACCAGTATGACCAATTCATTTTGAGATACATCGATCGGCGCTGGGAACAAGTCGGCGACCTGGTTCATAAATTCTTTATCGCAAGCAAAGTACGCATCAGGAAGTTGGCCGGCCTTCATCTGAGCGACCAAAATGCCACAACCGTTGTAAACCCGTGTGACACGAATTCCCTCGCGCAGCTCAAATTCGCTGATCATCTCATCAATTGCTGGTCGTAACATAGAACCCGCGAAAATGGAAATCTCTGGCGCGTCGCTCCAGGCATCGCCATCTGCGGCAACAAAGCCAAATTCACTGTAACGTTTTGATCCGCGATCTTTAGCCGCTAAGTAGCGGGCGAAGTGGAGCGCCTCGCTGGGCTGTGTCGATGTGCGCGAAACGGCGACTACAACTTTCGAATTCGCGGCTTGAAATTCCGGCAGTTCGATGGGTTCAAGGTTGGGATAAGAGTGCAGCACTGCATCGTACACGATCCCCGCATCAGCCGCATCGACAACCAAGTCATTGGCAACGTCCGTAACCGTCGTACGAAAGGCAGCCGTCCTCTGCTTCAGCTTCTCCCACAAACCCACTTTAGACAGTATGCCTTCAGTAAGCTTTCCGATCGCTGCAGCTTCCGGATTGGCTTGAACCAAATTTACGTCCTCGCGGAGGAGATCTTCGAAAGAGTGAATCGACTTTGGATTGCCGCGACGAACGGCCACGACTGCGCGCATTTGGGCGAGCGGGAGCGCTTCGACGACCAAATTCCGGTTCCGCGCTAGCTCGATGAAACTATCGTCCGCAGGTAGGAATAGATCACCCGTCTCGCTCAACTCCAGTGATGTTAACAAAGTTTGCGATGGACCATATTGAATGTGGATTGGGCGTCCGTACTCGCTTTCATAGTCCGCGCGAATCGCTTCCACCACAGCGCGATTGCTCGCCGCACAAAACAATGTCAGCGGGGCTTTGGATAGTGTGCTTGCAGTATCGTCGCGTGACAGCAGGACCACGGCAACAACCAGCATCCCCACAGATCCCAGCACGGCAAGTAGAGTGCGATTCATAATTATTTCTTTCGTCCCGGCGGAATGGTTAGTACGCGAGGAGCTTGCCCGCCGTCGGCAACCGTCTTGGCGGGCGGCGGCAAAAGGCCCCCTTCGCCGAACAATTCAATGTCCCAATTAACAGCGATCAACAAGTCAAATCCTGGATTGCTCTCTTTCACCTGGCAGGAACAAGCACCACATAAAAACTGAGTGATTTCCTTGATCAACTGACTATCCACCCGATTGGCGGGCAAAACTTCCAACGCCCTGCCGCGGCCAAAGACCGGAATCAAAAGCGGCTGGTCGTCCGCTACCGCCTCGGGTTGAAATCCCTCAAACAGACTTACGAGAAACTGCTCCTGAGCATCATCGCGAGACAGTTCCTGCACG
>JBBQRC010000707.1:0-3313 GCA_038215215.1 Pirellulales bacterium | reverse complement strand
TTACGGCGCAGCCGATCAGGGAAACTGCGTGACGGTGGCGACCGCATTGGCACGTACTTTTCCGTCACTACCAATCAATGGCTCTGGCGCGGTAACGCGACCGAGTGGCCGACAGCCTGGACCCACGTCGGTCAAACCAAGATCGCTTTCCATTTCTTTGGCAAGCTTCTGCAAGCGGGCTACGATGTCGGGATGCTCAGAAGCCACATCTTTGGTTTCTCCGATGTCATCATCGAGACTGAATAACTGCGGACGCGGTTTGTTATTGCCTCGTCCAGGACCGTCGTCGGCCAACGATAAATGCAACTTCCAAGGTCCTGATCGCACCGCTTCTAAGTTCAAGCCACGGTAGTAGTAGAATTGATCGCGCGGTGGCGTTATTGGATCGCCGGTGAGTACTGGCCAGATATCGACTCCATCCAGCTTGCGATCCGTGGGCAGCGGAGCCCCACCTAACTTGGCGAACGTAGGGAGGATATCCATCATGCTGGTCATCGCCGAGGTGCTTGTACCAGCCGGTATTTTTCCGGGCCACCAAGCGATCGTACAAGTGCGGATGCCACCTTCGAATGTTTGTCCTTTGCTGCCGCGCAGCGGTCCATTGTTAGCGCCTTGATTAACCGGTCCGCCGTTATCGCTGGTGAAGACCACCAGCGTGTTGTCCTGCAAGCCCAGCTCGCGAACGGTATTTAATACTTGTCCCACGCTCCAGTCGACTTCCTGCACCCAAGCGCCGTGCAGTCCGTTGGATGATTGGGCGACAAATTCTGCCGAGGGATATAACGGAAAATGGACAGCGGTATGCGGGATGTACAAGAAAAAGGGCTGTTGCTGCTGCGCGCGAATGAAGGCTACGGCGCGCTGCGTGTAAAGCCGCGTAACTTGAGCTTGCTCTGTGGCGCCCACACGTCCCACCACCTTATCGTTTTCCAAAAGCGGCAATGGCGGTTGCGCCAGGCCGCGAATCCCCAGCTCGTCCGTCTGACGTCGCCCTTCACTGATTTTTTCGGGAGTCGTTCGGGGCAGCGGTTTGCCCGGATTACTCTTCGAGCCGTCTGCGGCCGGTCCCATATCATTCGAATACGGAATCCCAAAGTAACTGGCGAATCCCTGATTGGTCGGTAAAAAAGCCGGTTGATCTCCCAAGTGCCACTTGCCGAAGCAGGCCGTGGCGTAGCCGGCTTTGCTAAGCAATTCAGCAATGGTGATTTCAGCCGGATTTAGCCCTACGGCCCCCGCAGGAAAAAGCACATGCGTGATGGGGAGCGCACGTTTGGCGTAGGAACCAGTCATCAAGGCGGCGCGCGAGGGTGAACAGACTGGGGCGGCGTAGTGACTGGTCAGTCGCCGCCCTTCCTTGGCCATGCGATCGAGGTGTGGTGTGCTATTGTTCGATCCAAACGGGCCAATGTCACCGTAACCAAGATCATCGATGTTGATCACAATCAGATTCGGCGGTCGCGGCTGCGAAAAGGCCCCAGGTAGAGGCAGCCACGCGAAAACCGAGATCAACCCAACCGTCCATACCTGCCAACCGAATCCGAAAACGCGCGCCTGTCGTGTCATCTTGATGAGCTCATTTGTAGTTTGTTGAGGTAGCGTATCATCACTACATGATGAGGCTTGCCCCAACAAAATACAAGCGCGACGACTTAAAGTGCTTACCCATGGCGAGATGTTCAAACACTCGCCGTTTTGTACGCGTGGCCTGCGTGGAGCCTAGCCGACCAAAGTGAGTGCAATTGCGTCACTATCATCGGAATCGAAATCTTCGAGGTCCCATCCGTCGACAAGTCGTGCTAGTTCGCTGCGGCGAGAACGCCCTTCTGCAGCACGCGCGGCGACCTCGTCTGGCGTCCAAGTACGCTTGATGGCCGCGACTCGTTGGCGAATCGTCCGCATATCGATGTCCCCGATGCTGGACTCAGATCGCGTGTTGGTGCACTTCATGATTACCTCCCGTGTAAACTTAATAGACTTTCGCAGGGTTACTGCCAATTGCGTTGATCTGTTTGTAAGTGATGCAATTGATGTGCCAAAAGTCCTGCGTGTGCCACTGCGCCCTCTTTTTTTCTGTCGAAATCGCATGTTTCGTGGCGAATTCTGGGTGAATTGGCATCTCGATTACGCTTCCAGGGCAGTCGCGACCAACGAGTTTTCCCGAGATCTGTGGAACTTCTTACAAAAACGCCGCGCAGTGTCTCAAAATGCGAAAGATTTCAATGAAACGCTTCATTTTGCCTCAAGTTTTCCCCGCAAACTGTCGGGGAGGTCAGGTTGTTGCCAGATGCTCATGCCGCCGTCGACGAGAATCATTTGACCGTGAATGTGTTCTGCTTCGTCGCTGAGTAAGAATAGGGCCGTTGGGCCACAGACCTCCGGCCCCGGGACTTGATGATTGGGAGTATGTAATTTCATCCAACTCATCGCAGCGGGGTCGCTCAACGCGGGGGCGGTGAGCGGTGTGAGGACTAAACCCGGTGCCAGCGCATTGACGCGGATGTTGTAGGGTGCGAGCGACACGCAGAGACTGCGGACTAAGGACCGCACGGCACCTTTGCTCGCGTCGTAAGCCGTATGATCCGCCTCGGCGAGTTCGCCGTTGATGGAACCGGTGAAGAGCACGCGTCCCGCCGTCCCCAGTGCGATCCAACGTCGCGCGAAAGCTTGAGTCAAGAAATATCCGACCGACACGTTCAATCGCATCGTGCGTTCGTAGGTGGCAAAGTCCATTTCGAGAAACGGTTTGTCGATGAAGGTTCCTACGTTGTTGACCAATAGTGAGATATCGTCCGTTAATTCCGTAGCGCGTTGCAGCAGCACATCAATGCATTCCGGAGTGGGGCCAGTCAGGTCGCAGAAAACGGTTTGCACGCGGACGCCAAACGATTCGCAGGTCGCTTTTGTGTGTTGCGCGGCTTCGTCGTCGCGCAAGCCGTGTAAGATAATGCCACAGCCACCCTGGGCAAGTGCGCAGGCGATGGCGGCTCCGACTCCTTGCGTGCCGCCCGTAATCAAGGCTGTTCGTCCGTCCAATCGAAACACATGTCCCTCACTTCCGTTGTGCTACCAAGTCACCCCAGCGGTGAGCTCTCCTGAAATTGGAGATCCACTGGTATCAGGCTGGAATGGCACGGGGTTAAGCAATTTGCAAGTCCCCTCTACCTTGTACTCAGGGGAGAGGGTTAGGGTGAGGGGTCGATTTCCCTTGGGATTCGGGGGGCCCCCACCCCCCCCCAACCCCCCCAAAAAAACCTGGGGAGGGTCGCGGAATGAATAAAAAACAAAACAAAAAAAAAAAGTGAAGAAAGAT
>JBBQRC010000706.1:0-3317 GCA_038215215.1 Pirellulales bacterium | reverse complement strand
GACCTTTGCGTATTACTTGACCCTACAACGCGATGCGGTGGGGGTGATGACCTGCGGTACCGAGAATGCTGATTTTATTCCGCCGCGACATCGCCCCGGTCACTTGCAACAGCTCATGCGACTGCTGGCGAAAGAGAGTCGTGGCACCCAATCGCAACTGGGCGCGGCGCTGGCGGAATTGGCCGGTCTGTCGCGTCGTCGAGGCTTGGTGATTCTCGTCTCTGATTTGCTGATTTCGCCCGAATCCTTGGCGCAGCCCCTGGGCTACTTGCGCGGACGTGGACACGAATTGCTGGTCATTCGCGTGCTGGATCCAAGCGAAGTAGCGCTCGATTTCAAACAGAGCACGATGTTGGTCGATGTTGAGACTGGACGCGAAATGTACATCGACCCAGCCGCCGCCCGTCAGGAATATCAGCAACGTTTTCGCGCTCACGAAGCACAATTGATCGATATCTGCCACCGTCGTTCGGCACGTTTGGTCACAGTGACGACGGATCAACCACTGGAGACCGCATTGTTAGAATTGATCAATCGCAGTAGCTCAGTTCCCTCTCCACTCAGTTCAGGATCAGGCCCGCGGCGGCCCCCGACTCAGGCGGTGAGCACCTCCGCAACCAATCAGCGTGGAGGCTAATTTGGGACTACTCGCACCACTTTACGCATTGGCTGCCCTGGCGATTGTCGGGCCGATCATCTTTCATCTCATCAAGCGTCAACCGCAGGGACAGCAACCATTCAGCTCGCTGATGTTTCTGTCGCCTTCGCCACCCAGGCTAACCCGTCGTAGTCGCCTGGATAACATCCTGCTGCTGATCTTGCGTGCACTCGCCATTGGACTGATCGCGTTCGCCTTTGCACGCCCATTCTTTCGGCAAGAGAGTTTTCTGAATCAGAATCTGGAAGGCCGCAACATCGCGCTACTCATCGACACCAGCGCTAGTATGCAGCGGACAGACGTGTGGTCTGCCGCGAAGGCTCAAGCTGACAAATTGCTCGACAGTCTATCACCCGCTGATCGCGTGGCTCTATACGCGGTCAGCGATCAGTTGCTCACGTTGGTGCCGCTCGATACCGAAAACGTGGCGGACCCGGCTAGCCAACAGCAAGCAGTGCGAGCTGCCGTAGCGGAAATGAAGCCCGGCTGGCGCGGTTCTCAAGTGGCCAATGGACTCAAATCGGTTGCCGATCAATTGCAAGCCGCGGCGATCGCCGGCAAGCTGGGAGGAGATGCTTCCGCGGAGCTGGTTCTGATCAGTGATCTGCATGTGAATTGCGGTGTCGAGGCTTTGCAGGGCTACCCCTGGCCTGAGTCGATTCGTCTGGATGTGCGTCAAGTGCGCGCGGCACTACCGGGCAATGCGCGGGCGAGTTTGATGGCGACAGACGCTGATGGTAGTGATGAAGAAGATAAATCCGCCATGAAATTGCGGGTGGAGAACAATAGCGACTCACTCACCCAAGCCTTGGAGCTGAAATGGGTCGCCGGGGCCACTGCGGTGCCCGGTGCGGCAACAACTCTGCAAGTCCCGCCAGGGCAAGTCCGCGTGATCCCTGCGCCGGCACAACCCGCCAATGCCAATCGCCTCGAACTGACCGGTGATAGCTGGAGCGGTGACAACACGCTGTACGTGGCGGAACCGGTTCGTACTCGAGAACGCATTCTCTGCGTCGGAGTGAGCACGTCGAGAAAGGAAGATGACTTAGCTTACTTTATCGAAAAGGCTCCGCTCAGCACTGCCGTCGTGAATCGGGCCATTGAACGTCTTCCCCTGTCCGAATTGGGGACCACACTGAGCGCAGCAGCCAGCCCAGCCGCTGTCGAGGTGCTGCGGGCAGTGATCGTTGAACCGCCCCTTAGTGCCACCGATGCGCAGGCCCTGCGCACCTTTGCAGGTGACGGTGGTTGTGTCATCGTCTGCTTGGCCAAGCCCCTCGCCGATAACACCGCTGTTCAGACTTCACTACAAGCCCTCTTTGGGACACCGCAGATGCAAGTGACGGAGGCCAGAACTAAAGATTTTGCTTTGCTGAGCGACATTGATTTTTTACATCCGGTCTTTAGCCCGTTTGCTGATCCGCGCTTTAACGATTTCAGTAAGATCCGCTTTTGGTCCCATCGCCGTGTCGCGCTTGGCAGTTTGAAAGCCGCTGAGGATTCAACTATTGCTGCGAACGAGAGTCCTTCGATCCGCCGCGTCGCCAGCTTGGATGATGGCTCGCCTTGGCTGTTGCATCAGCCCCTGGGTGCCGGGAATTTGTGGTTGATGACCAGTGGCTGGCAACCGACGGCTAGTCAGCTGGGACTATCAAGTAAATTTGTGCCGATTTTGCTCGGTATCCTCGATCCTACTGGCAAGTCGCTGTCGGCACAGTTGGTGTATGCAGTCGGCGATGTGATTCCCGTGAGCGACCCTTCCACTGTGCAAGTCAGTGATGCCGCCGGTCTAATTGTGGAGGTGGAATCTACCAGTGATGGCTTACAGATTGAGGCACCCGGACTCTACACCGTCCGAGAGGGACAGGCAAGCAAACAGATTGCGGTTCAAGTCCCGACTAGCGAAAGTCAGTTGACTCCGCTGGATGTCGATGTCTTTGAGCAATTCGGAATTGAACTTGGCAAAGTGAAATCGAACGCCGAGCGAATCCAGTCTGCTCGACAGTTGCAAGTTACTGAACTGGAGCGGCAGCAACGCATTTGGCAGTGGCTGTTACTAGCTGGTTTGGGCGTCTTGGCAATCGAAACGATATTGGCAGGCTGGCTCACGCGCAGGACAGCAGGTATCCCTTCGGCACAACCGCAAACGGTAGGATAAATCATGGACTCCCGACTTCGACATCGTTTGTATTTGGTTGCCAAACGGGTTCGTTCCTTCGAGCTCGGTTGGAGTCTCGCCAGCGTTTGGTTGCTGGCTGCAGTAGCCGGCTGGTTGCTCCTGCAAGCATCCTTGAGTCGCGGGCTGTCGCGCTCGGTGACGGTCTCATGGTTGGTCGCAACCGCCATCGCCACGCTGGCAATGATCTTTTACCTGCGTTGGAAGCATCGCGATTTGAAGGCTGTGGCCTCGCGCATTGAAGCAAAATTCCCGACGCTCAATCAACGTTTAATTACAGCCGTCGGTTTGCGGCCCGCAGCCAATGAAGAGCGTTTTGGATATCTACAACGAATGGTCATTTCCGAAGCGATCCGACACGACTTTGCCAGCGGTTGGTTTGGGGTGGTCCCCTCCGGCAGGTTGCTGATGTCATGGCTCAGCGGTCTGATCGCCTTGATTCCCTTAACCTTGGTGGCTGCGTCGCTGTGGAATGCGCCGACC
>JBBQRC010000705.1:0-3317 GCA_038215215.1 Pirellulales bacterium | reverse complement strand
TGGCTCGCCGCAAGTCACCGCAGCCATCGAAGTTCCCGACACGAATGGACTTGCAGAGGCGGCCAGCCCCGGCGATGTGCTGGCGAATTCCTCTGAGCGTGCTGCGCGATCCAGGGAGGCGGCAAGTATCGCCGGTCAACTCAAATTAGATATCGATGCGCAGTTAGGGCAGGGCGGACTGGCCGATTTCTCACCTAATAACGGGCCGCTGATACCCCGGTCAGCGATGACTCCTCAGCCACTGGTTGCCGCTGAGATCGAAACACAGCGATTCACCAAACAAGAAATTGGTGGTCCTCTAGCCGCTGGCAGCGCCATTCCGCTCCCTAAGCCTGCCTATCAACAGCGCATCGATCGCCTCAAGGAGAATCAAGTTTTCGACGATGGAATTACCGGCCCGCAGACCGAATTCGCCATCGAAAGTGGGCTCGAATTTTTGGCTAAACATCAAGCTGCATCGGGGGCTTGGCGTTTGCAGGACTTCGATACGAAAGTGCTGATTCGCAGCGATACGGCAGCAACTGGCCTGTCGCTGCTCGCCTTTCAAGGCGCGGGTTACACGCACCGTCAGTATCAGTATGCCGGTCATGTCGGTAAAGCTTTACAATTCCTCATCGAAGGACAACAGCGCAGCGGTGACCTCTATCGTCCACAAGATCCTGCGTCGGATCAGAATGCTTGGCTCTATAGTCACGGGATTGCCACACTAGCGCTCTGCGAGGCTTATGGCATGACGCAGGATCCGGCTCTCCGCGAACCCGCGCAACGGGCGTTGAACTTTATGGTCAGCAGTCAAGATAAAGAACGCGGTGGCTGGCGCTATCGTCCCGGGGTCGGTACTGACACCAGCGTTTCCGGTTGGTTCATGATGGCCTTTAAGAGCGGACAGCTAGCTGGGTTAGAAGTTCCCGCGGACACTTACGATCGCATTGAAAAGTACCTAGATGCTAGTAAAGTTTCCGAACAACAACCGCACCTGTTCCGCTACAATCCATTTGCAGCGGACACACTCGAACAACGGCATGGCCGGCAACCGACCGCCGTCATGACCAGCGTGGGCTTGTTGATGCGACTGTATTTTGGTTGGCGCCGCACTCAGCCTGAAATGATTGCCGGTGCTGATTACCTGTTGGCGCATCCGCCCGCAGCGGGTACCCGCGACGCGACGCAACGCGACACTTATTATTGGTATTACTCTACGCAGGTCATGTTCCACATGGGTGGAGAACACTGGAATCGGTGGAACAGAAAGCTGCACCCGATGCTCATCGAAACGCAGGTCACGGAGGGTCCGAATGCTGGCAGTTGGGATCCCTATCGTCCCACTGCAGACCTCTGGGCTCGATACGGCGGCCGTTTATACGTCACCACCCTCAACCTGCTCTCGCTGGAAGTCACCTATCGGCATTTGCCTCTGTATGACGCCACAGCCAAGTAGTCTTTCACGTTGCCAACAAGGTCATTAGCATCCGTGCTGCACCCTGACCACAGGTTTATTCTGTTCGTTGCTGGTAAGATGTTTTAAGTTCCGACGAATAATAAAACAGATTACGGATTATGGAAGCTTGAAACCGGTGGAGGTCATTCTGGAAATTTTTGATGCTAGCGACAGCGAGACCTGCGAAAAAATTTACGAACAACTTCATGCTTTCTCGGCGCACCCGCTCCTCCACGCTCATGTTGTGACGGTTCTCCGCCGGTTGCCCACTGTCGTCCTGGCCGACTTCAATGACGATCCGGCTTTTCAAATTACCCTGGAAGATTATTCACCCGAGCGGGGCTGGAAGCTGTTTATGGTCTGCCCATCCTTGGCTAGTCCGGTCAGTCGTTGCGTCGTGCTGCGACGCCGGCTAGAGCAAGCCTCGGATGAGTTTGCACAATATGTGATTGCCCACGAATTCGCGCATGCTTTTTTGCGCAATGGCGGATGGGGGGCGATTACTGACATTGAAGAAGCCGCTGACGCATTAGCCGCGAACTGGGGGTTTAATCGCCCCACTTCATTCATGCGTCAGCCGTAGTGGATGAGAGTAGCGGCTTACCCAAAATCAATGCTCGTAAATTTTTAAAGCATCCCCTTAGTACTTGGGATATCACTTTGTCGCGGATCACGGCCAACCGCACTACGCAATGCTCGGGCGCTGGCCTTAAAGATGGCCTCTGCAATGTGATGACTGTTACGGCCGTAGTGCAGCAGCACATGATAGTTACACATCGCATTGCTCGCGAAGGCATACCAGAAGTCTTCAACTAACTCGCTGTCGAAGTCTCCGATCTTCGGTGCCGGAATGGGCGCATTAAAAACGACGTAGTTGCGGCCGCTGAGATCGACTGCGACGGTGATCAGCGTCTCCTCCATGGGTAACACCATGTGTCCGTAACGACAAATGCCCCGTTTATCGCCGAGCGATTGGGCGAAAACTTGGCCGAGACAAATGCCGATGTCTTCGGTCGTGTGGTGCGCATCCACCTGCGTATCTCCCTCACAATGCACTTCGAGATCAAATAATCCGTGTTTGGCAAAAAGCGTCAGCATGTGATCGAGAAAACCCACACCAGTTTGGATGTGGCTCGTGCCCACACCGTCCAGGTTCAGTTTCAACGAGATCTTCGTTTCAGCCGTTTGTCGAGAAATTTCAGCAGTTCGCGCAGTGGCCATTCACGTTTCCAACAAAAATCAGGTATGCAACAATCAACAGCACATCAGTTTAAGTAGCTTTTGAGCAAGTCCAAGCAAGCATCAGCTTGATCGTCCGAACCCACGCTGATCCGCAGGCCATCGCCCCAGCCAGCATAGTTCATGTAGCGGACAAGCACTTTATCTCGCTTCAAATATTCGTACAGTGGCTGCACAGGCCGATCTGAGCGAGTGCACCAGACAAAATTCGCGCTACTGTCCGTCACATCGAACCCCATCGCTCGCAGACGAACAGTCATCGATTGACGCGTGGCAATAACTTTATCACGGTTGCTGACTAACCATTTTTGATCGTCGATGGCTGCTGTCGCTCCCGCCAAACTGAGCGCGTCGCAGTTGTAGCTATCCTTGACCTTCCGCAACATGTTGATGATCGAGGGTTGGGCCACCAAGAATCCGAATCTTAACCCAGCCAAAGCATAGGACTTGCTGAGCGTTCGCGAAACCATCACACGAGGATTTTGCTTGACCAGTTCGACGCAGTTGCTGGTGGCAAAATCAACGTAAGCTTCGTCGACTAACAGCGGACAATCTAATTGGTCGGCAATCGCTGCGACTTGATCTGTATCGAGGAGCGTGCCACTGGGACTGTTCGGATTGGGAAGAAACACCAATCGTA
>JBBQRC010000704.1:0-3318 GCA_038215215.1 Pirellulales bacterium | reverse complement strand
GACCGCTGCCAGTTCGATCCAACGAAATTCACCCGCCGGTGGTGCGACGCGGTACCACAACGACTCTGTCTCGTTATCGCCACCACTAGCTATCGTCGCTTCCCCAAGTACCGACAGTTGTTCGCCCACCTTGAGCTGCACTTGCCAGCGATATTGCTTGGCAGATCCTAGATCGGTACCGATCCAACTGACCGCTGACGCATCCGTAATTTCGATCACCCGCCCGCCCGGCAGCAAGTAGGCTTGCGCAGCTGGAACCCAGCTAAAGCTACCTTCCGGGGGACGGACTCCCAGCCAGCCGCTGTTCGTCCGCTGATGGACTTCCAGCACGGTGCCACGTGGCAGGCCGCCGGTGGGATAAAAATCCATGGACGGACCCGAGTAGATGCGGGCGCGCTCCACGGAGACATAAACGGTCTGCGGCTTATCCACTAATTTTTCAACTGCCTGGATGTGCGTCACCAGCGTGAACGCGAGCAGTGACAGCAGCACGGAAACACTCCAACCAGCATTCGCGCGTCGTCCTGGCAAGCTGGAATCAACGGATTTTCTAACCTGGGCGTCCATGCGTTCGCAGTCCCCGAGCAATACCATGATGCGGTGGAGCAAAAAGAGCTTCACCGCCTTCGTAAGTACTCGATTCTAAGACTACCTTCAAGAGGAACTTTGTCACGCAATTGAACCGGTGTATTGTCGTATTGCTGTGCCTCGGGACCAATAGACCACTTCTGGAAAAGTCCTTATAAACGGAGTCCTCGAAGCCAGGCAGCGACGGCCTCAACGATCCCAACCACAATGGAATCTTCCATGGAAACTCGATATTCGACCGGCCTCCCTTGGCTTGATGAAGCGCTAGGCGGCGGGCTACTTCCCGGCAGTCTGACGATGGTCATTGGTGCCACCGGAGTCGGCAAAACTCAAGTTGGCATGCACTTTTCCCAAGCCGGGCGAACGGCCGAAGGAGAACGCGGCGCCATCATCGACCTGTCCAGCCGCGGTGACTCTCAAAACCACTCCGGTTACACAAGCCGATTGTTTGGCGAACCCTTAACTGCGGTCGACTTGCGCAACGAGACTTTGTCTTGCCCATTTTCCAATGGGCGACCGGCGGATGTGCTACCGTTTCTCGGCTACTCTGGTCGCCGCGTGCTCCGCAGCCAGTTGGATGTGGACGACTACCATGCTTGGCAATCAGAGCTCAACCGCCGCCTTCCTCAATTGACTCGATTTGTCTATGCCCATTTAGTAAATGGTACACGCCGATTCATCGTGGATGGCATTGAACCACAAGATACACCCGATGATTCGCTGCAGCTCGATTTACTCGAGTCCGTCTACCATCGCATGCTGAGGATCGAACACGACTGGTTAGCCCGTGAAGTCTTTCGGCAGCAGTTTCGCGAACTTGAGCACCAGGTATTGCAAGCAGCCTATGACCACCAGGAATCCTCGGCGATGGTCCTCGTGACCACCAAGCAATCGATGTTAGAACAACTGATTACACAACCGCTGGCGGATGGCGATCTGGCGGCCGGCGCAAACACGGTCATTCTTCTAGGGCGCACGCTCACGGCCGGCAAAATGACGCGTGGACTGTACGTCGCCAAGCATCGCGGTAGCTTTGCCGATGACCGTATCTTGCCCTTCGAAATCAGTGAGCGCGGCTTGCACTCATCGCACTAATTTGCAAGAGAATAATCGTCGTCAAAGACTTCAGGCACATCAGCCTCTACAATGCCAGCGGCAGCAGCCTTGGCCATCATCTCGCGAGCCTCTTTGATGGCCAGTGAATTGCTTTTGGAATGAACGAGTGCAAAAGCTGCTTTGCGCGCCAACGAACTTTGATGCTCCGTATCCATGCGCAGGTCAGCCAGCGCGTACGCCAAGCCAATAGGTAGTTCGGTCAGCTTGTAGGATCGATTTTGTCCGTTCAGCCGAATCGCCACCTCATCCGCAGTACCCTCGACAAACGAAGCCAGCGTCGACTTGCCGATCGTAAAACTCTCCCCGGCTCCCAGCCCCGTCACCGCACTCAGCAGTGCCTGATGAAACTCCGCAGCCAACTGTGCGACCGTCGCCAATCGCACGTGTTGCTGACGCTGCACCGCTGTCTTGGCCAACTTCTCACTGTCAGCCAGCCGCGCTTGCGCTTGCGCAAATTCTTGACCGCCAATCAATCCGCGGATTTCGGTCATCGATTTTTGCCACTGCGTCTTCTCATCCGCCGTGAGTACGGGATCTGCCGCAGGGGCGGGCTGCGGAGAGGAAGTGGGCTCCGGGGTCGTCGGCGTTGGCACCATGGGCTCCGGAGTAGCCACCATGGGCTCAGGAGTAGCCACCATCGGTTCTGGCACGTTTGCAGTCGCTGGCGGGCTCGCCGGTTCGGGCATGCTGGCCGGCTGTGGTTGGTTGGACGGCATGGCGGCTGGAGCCATGGCAGGTGCTCCCGCGTCTGCGGGCACTCCAGGCGTCGGACCATCCAGACCAGAAACTTTAGGGAGACCACTGCCTCGGGGAACCGGCGGTGCCACAGGATTTGCATTGGCTGGCTGCGGCGCAATTACGGGGCCCGCCATCGCTCGTTGATCACCATTCGACTCGCCAGCCCGATCGCGAATCAAATAAAGCACGGTCCCCAAGACCGCCCCTACCCCCAGTAACATTCCGCCCACGCTTAGCAAGAAAGAATGGCTCCGTTTTTTTCTCATTTGCTGTGCCAAAGAGCCGCTGCCGCCGAAGTTTTTGACTGCTGGCGCAGCGCGTACCGCTGCCGCCGCAATAGTGGCTTCGCTACGTGCTCTTCCCTTCGGCTTCACCTCAGCGTTTCCGGAGGACTCGGACAACTCGGGGAGCAGTGCGGCGGCGCTGATGGACTGAGGCGCGACTGACAGCGTCGCGGTGGCTGGCTCCCCGCCCAGCAGGAACTGAAGCTTGTCATAATCCATCGTCGGATTTGACTCGGGAAGGCTCTCCGAGAACCGCAGAAACCCCGCCAAATCGAAACCAGCACGCGGATCCTCAACGGGCAACAACGGCTCTAGTTCTCGCATATCCCACACCGCTTCCGCCACTGCGGACTCGGTAGCATTCACCCTCGAAGTATCGGTGTGTCCCGCACTTGTTTTCACCTCAGCGACCGTCCCGTAAGATCTGCTCCAAGCCGCATCGTAGGCAGCTTTTCTCTCAGTGTGCAGTAAGTTTTTTTGACCGAGGGCGAAGATTTTGGCGGCTCGTTGGGCCAATTTTGGATCGCCTGCTTTCGCGGCCAAAGCTTTTTTGCGGACCAACTCCAGCGCTTGCTCAATCTTGCTCGCTTCT
>JBBQRC010000703.1:0-3328 GCA_038215215.1 Pirellulales bacterium | reverse complement strand
TGTCAAGAGTCCAGGATAATTTTGTGAGGCGGGCTAGAACTTATCGAAAATCGAACAAATTCTCAGCGGATTTGTCAAAGTGTGTCGACTGGCCAGTTCAGTCCGTGCTAGGGAGCTCATCGTTGGCAGCCGACTCCTCAGCGGGCTTGTTACGCCACGTAGGCCTACGTTTGCGGGCTTTGGGATGATGGTGGGCGTTAAACTCGGGGGCATCGCTAGGTTGCAAACGCATCGTCAATGGGCGAACCGAACGTCTGACAAGCGTCGCCCGCAACTGTCGCTTCTCAATCTTGTCGAGCTCGTCGATCTCAAACTCGACTTCGTCACCCTCTTGCAAATCAAGCGTCCCTACCTGCTCTACTTTCGAGTAGTGATAGAACACATCGTCGCGCAAATCCTCCGCGCGAATGAACCCGATCTTTTTCTCAGCGATCACCTTCACAACCAAACCGACGCGCATGGTTTTTTCCGCAAGTGGTTAACTGTCGAACTCAAACGTCCGATTCTGTAAGATTCTGCTGACGCCGGTCCTTACCCTCTATTTTCGACACTCTAACCTACCCCACAAGCCCGATTGCTCAAATTGATTGCACAAATTGACGCAGTTTACTTTGACGCTCACGACCGTTGAAATGACTACACGAGCTCGAACTGGTGATGAGTTTGGGTCCCCTTCTGAACTCGTAGATTTGGCGACTGGTCAAACTGATCGGCCAACATTTGGGCGGCGGCTGGGTCGCAGGCTCCAGCGTGTACGAACAGCAAATAGCGGCAGGTGAGCGGTTTGTCGCGGGGGACTAGCAGCGAGTCGTGGCGACTGAGCGACGGTCCAATCCAGCCGTCCGATCGCACATGCCAACTGGCCGGATGACCTGGATTGGCTTGGTGATCGATCAGCGTTAGGCCCTCCAGAGTCGGCTCGACAGGCTGAGGGTTATCACTGCGTGCGGGTTCATCCGTGTAAATTGGACCGCTGTAATCGATCCAGCGATTGGGTTTTCCAAACAGTTGGGGCTCGCCCTGGGCGCCATTGGCACCGGTCATGATCCCATCTCCAAAGACCACTGACAAACTCTTGGCCACCCGTAGCCCCAGCACGCCAAAGTTGCTCTGGCGAAACTCGAGTCCATCCGCCAGGGCACGAAAGTCACTTTGCAATTCCAATGTCCAGTTCGTTGGCGCAGCTTCGCCCGGCAGTGGACGCAAAGTGACAAATACGTTCTGTTTCAAAAGTGGCTGGGGATCGTGACCGTCGTTCCAGACCAGTTCCCAAGCTATGCGCGCCCGATCGTCGCCATCTTCAATGGCATACCATTGTGATTGGTGGATGCGAGCGGTGGTGTTTTCAGACCAGAAATCGATTCCCAGCAGATCATTGTGAGCAAACCACAACGAACGGTGGTGGTCGTGGTTGGGGGCACCCGGGTGTCCCATACGCGTTAGGCTCACCCCGCTCGGCCCATTAACGGGAAAGAAATAGGGCCGCGGAGCGCGATCCGAAAAATGCCACCGCGTCACTTCGTTCCGGCCAATAAAAAAGCCAAATTGCTGGTCGGCGAGCGGTTCGATCCGTGTGCGATAAATCTTTGTCATGACGCAAAGCCCCGGTTTCAGATAGAGACTACCAGTTCCGATTCTAGCGATTGCAGTCAAAATCCGCCTAATCGAGCGAGAAAAGGGGAAAGAAAATACGAATTCGCTAATGAAATTCGCCGTCAGAGCTGGCCTCGACCCCAGTTACTCTCCTACACTAAGAGGGTTGTAGGTACTTGCGATTGGATATCCTCTCACCCTTGGCCTCTGCTTTAACGCAGGGAGAGTGGTGGGGCGGTCGTCACTGCAAGTCGGAATCCATTTGCCCGTTTTCGGGATCTGCTGAAGATGTATAAATTATCGTTTGCTACGGCTGCACTTGTTGTTTGGTCCAGCCTCCCAGGCTTCGCGGCGGAAGACTGCTGCCCATTTTGCTCCGCCGTCTCTCAAACGTTGCGGCAGGAAATGGAGGCCATGGACGCGGTGGCAATCGCCCAAATCGTCAAAGGAACGGAAACGGATTCCGATGCCGAGTTTTCGATTGTCAGCTTGATTCGTGGTGACAGCCTCCTCAAGGAAGGCCAAACGGCGCGTATTAACTACTTTGGTAAAGCTCCGGAGGGAACCCAGTTCCTGTTGATGGGAGTCGACCCGCCTGAACTGCTTTGGTCGTCGCCCTTGCCGGTCACGCCGCTTGCCATTAAGTACGTCAAAGCGATTCCGAAATTGCCCGAAGATCCGTTGAAGCGGCTTGAGTTTTATCTTGGGTATTTGGAGCACCCTGAGGCGCTGCTCGCACGGGACGCTTACGACGAATTCGCGTCAGCACCCTACCCCGAGTTGAAACTGCTCAAGGATAAATTGGATCGCGAAAAGCTACTGAAGTGGATTCAGGATACAAGCCTACCCCCGGATCGCAAACGACTCTATTTGGTGATGTTGGGAGTCTGTGGCAAGCCGGAAGATGCCACCTTGCTGGAAAGCATGCTCCGCAGCGATGACCCCAATAAACGAGCGGGTCTCGACGCCATGATCGCTTGTTACGTTACTCTGCGTGGCGATGACGGTCTGAAATTGATCGATGAGTTATTCTTGGCCAATAAGCAAAGCCAATATGCCGACACTTACGCCGCAATTATGGCCTTGCGTTTTCACGGCACCGACGGTGGCATTGTCGCCAAGGAACGCGTGCTCAAGTCGATGCAGTTGATTTTGCAGCGTCCCGAGTTGGCGGACTTGGTCATTCCCGACTTGGCCCGGTGGGAGGATTGGTCGCAGATCGATCGGCTCGTCGAACTCTTCAAGACGGCGGATGAAAAGTCGAGCTGGGTGCGCGTACCTGTCATCAATTATCTGCGTGCTTGTCCGCTTCCAGAAGCGACCGCCAAGATCGAAGAACTTAAGGAACTGGACCCGGCAGCCTTCAAACGGGCGACAAGTTTCTTCCCGGTTCCAAAGCCAGCCACTCCCACCACGAACCAATCTTCCTCTGCGACACCAGTCCAGCTTGCGCCCGGCGCAGTGTTTGCCAAAACTGCGATTGCCGGAACAGCGATTGTCCAGACTGGGCTGGCTACTCCCGTACAAGCTAACCCCGCCGGCCTGTTCACACCTGCCTTGCCGCTAAAAATAAAGTCCGGCCTGGAATTGGCCCGCAGCGAATTGGCCCGCAGCAGCGATGCTCGCAGTTCCCTAGTTGTAAATCGACCCATCATTGCGGTGGTGGAACCGAACCGAGCCTTTGTGATCAGCGTAATCTGCATGGTGTCCCTGACAATTTGGCTGACCATGTGGT
>JBBQRC010000702.1:0-3334 GCA_038215215.1 Pirellulales bacterium | reverse complement strand
AAGTCTTCGTCGTCACTCCACAGTCTGGCAACGAGCTCAGAATCATCCGGTTTTCCCGGCGTGATGGCCCCGGCATCGATGGCCCACTGACGATCGTCAAGTCGCAGATCTGCCTCGCGGGAATTCGCATCGGGACCGTGGCAAGAAAAGCAGTTATCAAACAGAATCGGCCGTATATCGCGGTTGAATTCCACGGCTGGCTGAGCCCAGCAAGTGGTCGAAACCAGCGCGACCGACACAGCCAAACAGACCAAGTGTCGTTGCCTGAGGATCAATCGACTCTGTTTGAGGATGATAGCGGCCGCGGCCGATGATAAAAGCTGCTGCATTCGAGACACCAAAAAAGTTGAACAATTCATGGAGATACCGATTCTGCGACGCGGAAGTGAAACTCAACGATCGCGGACAATCGCGGGAGCGAGCTGTAGGGTGGGAGTCAGTTCGATTGGTCTGGCAGGGGTAGGTTGGCTGGCTGTGAGACCAGCTGTCCTTTAGATTATAAACTATATGCCACTGTTGCTCCACCGAATTTGTCGTCCGCCAATCGACGAACACCCCGGCTAGGAGTGAATTAACGGCCGGACCGAGAGTGCCCTGCGTGTGTTACGGTGCGACAATCCGAGGCTGACGAGCTAAAATGAGGCGTAAGCTCTAATTCATCTCATCACTGTCACCGACTGCGATTCATGACGATTCATTACGCAAAAACTGGATTCGCTTTTGCCATCCTAGGCTTGGTACTAACTGGGTGTGGGAGTCGCGGTACCCAACCGTTTGACCTCTCGCAGGCAACCTACTTAGGTCAAGCGAGTTGCGTTCAGTGCCACCAGGCAGAATCACAGAAATGGGTGGGATCCCATCACGATCAAGCCATGAAGCTGGCGACTGAATCCACCGTCCTGGGCGATTTCAACAATGCCTCACTGACCCATTTGGGTGTGACCAGCCGCATGTTCCGCCAAGATGGCAAATTCATCGTCAACACAGAAGGTCCGGATGGCACTTGGCAAGACTTTGAAGTGAAGTACGTTTTTGGTGTTGAACCCTTGCAGCAATATATGGTGGATTTCCCTGCCGCACGGCAAAAACACACCGCATCCAATTCAGTGGATGTGCCACGCGTCCAAGTGCTGAGATTAAGCTGGGATACAGAAAAGAAAGCCTGGTTTCATCTTGATCCCCCCGACGTCCATGACAAACTTGATCCAACCGACGATTTGCACTGGACCGGCGTCGCCCAGCGCTGGAACAACATGTGTGCTGAGTGTCACAGCACCGACTATCAAAAGAACTTTTCGCCCCCTTCGACCACGGTTTTTAACCAAGCGGCTTTGAAATCCAAGTTAATTGCAGACGCGGGCGGCCAGTCGGCGCCGCTGCCTGAAGGGGAATATCACTCGACGTTTGTAGAGATCAACGTGAGTTGCGAGGCGTGTCACGGACCAGGGAGCGTTCACGTTGACTTGGCCAAGCAATGGATGCCAGGCTGGAATCGGCAGCGTGGCTATGGCTTGGCTAATCTCAAACTGACGGCAGAAAACCAGATTCAAGCGTGCGCGCCGTGCCACAGTCGACGCAGCGTTGTACAAGCCGGATTTCGCGCCGGAGACAACTACTACGACCATTACTCGAATCAATTGCTGACCGATGGAATTTATTATCCCGATGGCCAAGTGCTCGACGAGGATTATGTCCATGGATCATTTATCCAGAGCAAGATGTACCACAAAGGGATCCGTTGCACGGATTGCCACGATCCGCACACGGCCAGGCTCAAGCATGACGGAAACCAAGTTTGTACCTCCTGCCATCAGCATCCCACCGCGAAATACGACTCCGTGGCGCACCATTTCCATCAGCTTGGAACTGCCGGTGCTCAGTGCGTCAACTGCCACATGCCATCGACCACTTACATGGCTGTCGATGCGCGACGCGATCACTCGTTACGCATTCCGCGTCCGGATTTGAGTCTCCAACTCGGCACTCCCAATGCGTGTACTAGTTGTCATTTAAAGCTTGAAAATCTGCCCTCAGAGAAACGGGAATCGCTCAAGCTATACCAGGATTGGATGCAGGCGGCCCGTGAAGGTGATCAGGACGTCCAGGCCGAACTAGACCGAGCCAATCGCTATTGCGATGAAGCCTGTGATAAGTGGTATGGCGATGCGCGGCGCCGCGATGAACATTTTGGAGTTGCGATCGATGCGGGGCAGAAGGGCAAGCCTGAGGCTGAGGCGCTACTGCGTCGCATCTTGTCGCGCAAAGGATTTGAATCGCCAGCCATTGCCCGGGCCACAGCCTTGCAAGTGCTGGCCCAAGTTGCTCCGGAAGCAGCTGGTCAGGAGGCCGCCAGATTGATCAGTGATGAACATCCGCTGGTCCGGGCCAGTGCGGCGAGTGCCTTGTTGGGCAGCGAGAGCCAGTCTCGCGCGGCCAGTCTGCTGGAGTTTGCGCTGGCGGATTCGGTTCGCTGTGTCCGCACGGAAGCGGCACGCAGCATGTTGGAATTGCCACAATCGGCCTGGCCCGAATCTGCAGGTTCCAAATTACGGGCGGCGCTTAATGAATTGGAGCAAGGGATGCTCTTCAGTAACGATCGCGCGGGCGCCCACTTGGCACTCGGAATCTGGGCCGAGCAGCAGGGCCGCAACCAACAAGCCATCGAGCACTATCAGGATGCCGTTGCCATCGAACCAAGCGTGGCAGGCCCACGCACCAACCTCGCCGCATTGCTCGAACGGAATGCGAGTCTTCAAGGTCAAGCACCTGCGGAGGCGGTGAGCCCGCTGCGCGATGAGATTTCGCGTCTGCGCAAAGAGGAGCTGCCACTGCTAAAACGCGACGTCCAATTGCTCCCCACCGCGCCACAGATCCAATATCGGTATGGTTTGGCGTTGTACGTGGATGGTCAGAAGAAAGTGGCCGCCGAACATCTGGTCAAAGCTGCCGAGCTTGGCCCGCAGCAGGCCGAGTATGCACAAGCGGCCGCTATGTCACTGGAGTCGATCGAGAACTGGAGTGAAGCCCTCCACTGGGCGCGTGAAACCGTCACACGGTCCCAAAACGCCCCCGAGAATCTTATGCTGCTCCAGCGCATCGAAGCCGGAGCGACTTCAGCAAACTCGAAATAGCCACTATCGAATAGCCACTATCACTTGACGCTGCGGGCGGCCGTTTGCGCACAGTCGACGATGTGGCTGGTGGTGATTTTGAAGTGCTCGTAGAGCTTGTTGAAAGGCCCTGACGCACCAAAGCTATTCATGCCCACAAACTGACCTCCCGCTCCGATGTATTTGTCCCAACCTTGGCGAATGCCTGCTTCGCAAGCCACCCG
>JBBQRC010000701.1:0-3337 GCA_038215215.1 Pirellulales bacterium | reverse complement strand
AAGCGAGTCGGCGGCCTGGCAAGCGGCTGGACTGGCGCGTGAAATGGCGGCTGGCGAACGGGTGACGAGCGAATTGAGACTGGCCCGTACCGAAGAATACCGTCGTGCCCTGGCCGATCATTTGCTGGATGTAATCTCTGGTAAGGCATCAGCCGCTGATGCGTTGGCCGCAACCAGCGAAGCGTGGCAAGCCATCACCGAATCGCGCGGCCGTCTCGTCCAGCGCGCCGATTATGAACGAAGTCTTGGCCTAGCTCGCGATTAGCGAGTGACACGCGGATTCACGAAGATCCAAGAAACGGCACCCGCCAGATAAATCGCTGCAAACAGCAGGAGCACAAGTTCCCAGTTGGCTGTGGCTTGAAATAACTTTCCAACCAGGACGGGGCAAGCGGCGGCAGCCAAATTACCGCACATATTCATCAGTCCAAAAACTTGAGGGACGCGGGCGCCGCCAATGTCAATGGTAGCTGCAAACGCACACGGACCTGCTAACGCGGCGAACCAGGCGCCCAATGTTATCAAGCCTATTGCCAGCATCGCGTTTTGTACAAACCACGCGGCCAAAATTAGCCCCGCACAGGCTCCTAGAGCCGTCGCTCCCACACCGCTACGACTCAGTCGCAGACTGTGCGTACGACGCCAAATCCAGTCGGTGACAACGCCGCCAAACAGGCTGCCAGCCAACGTCCCCACCAGCACCAACCCCTGAAGGTAACCCGACTCTTTGACCGATACGCCTCGCGTCTCTTGGAGAAAGGTTGGAAACCAACTTGCAAAAAACATGTAGCCTGCCGCACGACAAACTTGCTGGCCACACAGCCAGAGCATCACGGGGCTAAACAGAATCGTGCGCAATTTTGGGGAATCATCTTCAGCCTGCTGCAAAGTTGCTTGCTTCCCGACTGCACCCCCGCGAATCAACGCCAACTCCCGCTCGCTCACTCCCGGTACCTGCGCGGGTTGATCACGAAACCAAAAATAAAAACCCACAGTCCACAAGATTCCCGGTAGCGCAAACAATAGAAACACCGTACGCCAGCCCAACGGTGCCAAAAGCTCGCCCGTCAAACCGCTGGCACAGATCGCGCCAATTTGCATGCCTGCGGCGAGAATGCCGCAGGCTAGCGAGCGTTGGGACACCGGCATCCAGTAACCAATTGAATTGCACGACGCCGGGAAGATACCCGCTTGCGCGGCCCCCATCACCAACTGTGCAATGATCAGCAGCCAGAATCCCCACGCGACTCCCAGGCCGATCATCGCCACCGACCAGGCGAGCGCAAACACGCTCAGGGCGATGCGGGTACCCTGTCGCTCAGCCAGCCAACCACTGGGAACTTGAAAGACCGCGTAAGTCCAAAAAAGGGCCCCCATGAACCAACCCGATTGCTCGAGCGTTAGTCCCAGGTCTCCGCGCACGGTGCTTTCGGCCACCCCGACGGCATTGCGACAAAGGTAGGATAAGGCGGCCGCAACGGTCAACCACGCCAGAGCCCGATAGCGAATGTGGCTGGTAGGCTCCACTAAATCACCGCCTGCAGCCGCGCGAACAGGCGATCGACTTCTCGCTGCGTCTCAGCGTCGAGCTGCCAGGTGACGGGCTGTCGCTGCCGCGTGTTGTGAAAAATCCCGCGTTGCTTGAGCAAATATTTTTCGATCGCAATAAATCCGTCCAAGCCAGCTTGAAGCTGTAATGCCACCAGGGCACCGATAGGCAATGCGAGCTGATAGGTGCGATCTTCGTCGCCGGACTGCAGCGCACGCCACAACGCGACAATACCATCCAGCAGATCGGTTCCGGGCATCGTTCCCACAATGCCGCGTCGATAGCAGTCGACCAGATTGATGCCCCCGGAGCCCTCGAAGATCCGCGCTTGACCCATCGTTGCATCGCGGAGTTTGGAAAGATTTGGTCCTAGAGGACTCGCTTCGGGTTTAAAAAAGATACGCTCCGGACCAAACTTTTCTAGCAGGCTGACATACACACTTAAGTCGATCGCGGCACCTACGTAGCCCGAGGCATCTTGCACCACCAGCGGAAGTGAAATGCTACTGGCTATCGCTGCGAAATAATCGATCGTAGCCAGGCTGCTGAGCGAACTGGCGACGGGAGGAATGGCCATCACCGCGTGCGCGCCCAAGCCCTCAGCATGTTTCGCGTAACGCACCGCTTCATCGCTGCTCTCCGCACCCACACTGATCACTGTATAGCCCCGCTTGCCAACGGCATTGCACACCAAATTTGCCAGCTCGCGGCGTCCTTCATAACCCAATCGCAGGACCTCGCTGACCATGGCCACCACCACACCATCGGCCCCCACTTCAAAAGCCCAGTCGATCTCACGCTGCAGCACCGCCACGTCAATGGCTCCCTCTTCGGTGAAGGGGGTGTGTAGCACCGGCAGCACGCCGTGCAGTGGTTGATTAAGAGAGGACATGTCGAATCGCCTCGGTCATCGCTTCCAAAGTAAGTTCCAAACTACCGCGGTCAAACGGAGTTTGCCAAACCGGATAAACCTCGCTGTCGTACAGTTCTGCCGGTGGTAAGTATCCGATCGAACCATTGATCAAATTCATGCACACGAGCGTTTGTTCAGGGAATCGCCGACGCAATTCTTGCTGCAGCGATGAATACGGTTCGCAGCAGCAGCCGACGAGCACCACTTCACCGATTCGCCAGACTGAAATCGGCAATCGGTACTTGTCAGTGTCTCCCAGGCCACGTCGAATATCGCGCTGGCGACGCAGGCGTTCTTCTAGTGCGCGGTCGCTGCAGGCGCGGCGCTGCTGCTCCAATTCATCGGCGGTGGGCCACGGCTTGACGGGCAATTCGACGGCGATCAGTTTCGCCGTCAAGTCTTGGGCCAGCTCGCGCGGAGAATGTTTCCATTCGGCCAATGGCGCGCCGGACTCGACCGTGCCAACATAGCTGAGTTGTGTGCCCGCGGGCTCCATGCCGTTTAAGACCGACAACGAAGCAAACCCTAGTTCGCGGCCATGTGCATCCGCCACTGCTGTGTCCCCCACATACTGATGACGCGGCGCTAGGTCTCCACATGCGCCTAACATGAACAGGGCCGGCACGCCGGTGACCTGTTCCAGCGTTTCCCGCATGGCCCCGATGTAGTCGGGTGAAATGGCCGCGTTGTCCCAGGCCAACGTCGTCGGATGGCACGCGTAATTGGTCAGCGTCCCCCGCAGCTTGCCATTGCGATCGGTAATACGTCCCAACAACAGCGTATCGTCAGCTTGACCCAGCGGATTGAATCCACAAACGACGCGCGATCTCACTCCTTGCGGATCGGGCAAGTCACGCATGGCGGCCAGCCCGCAG
>JBBQRC010000700.1:0-3340 GCA_038215215.1 Pirellulales bacterium | reverse complement strand
GCCGGTGGAGCGCACATTTTGGTCGGCGAACTACCTGATATCGCGCGGGCCAGCATGGCGCCAGTCGTTTTGTCGCAAGTGAAAAACGACATGCGCATCGCGCAGGCAGATTTGTTCGCGCCCATCACTTCGATTATTAGTGTGGAACATCTAGCTGATGCGATCCACATGGATGCTGCCTGCCCTTATCACTTGGGTGCATCCGTCTTCGGACCGGAGCCGCACGCATCTTTCTGGGCGGCCAAAGTGAATGCAGGCTGTGTCGTCGTGAACGATATTCTGGTTCCCACGGCTGACCCGCGGGTTGCCTTCGGCGGCCGCGGGAGCAGTGGCTGGGGGTTCACGCGAGGGGCAGAGGGGTTGCTCGAGATGAGTCGTTTAAAAGTAGTGTGTCGACGTCGCGGACGTTGGCTGCCACATCTCGACCCCAAATTATCACAGAATCCGCAGGCGCTCGTCGGTCTGTTAAAGCTTTTTCATGCACGCTCGTTCAGCGAACGCCTGCGAAGCTTAATTACGATTATCCAAAGTGGCCGTAAGTAATGGACCGATGAAGCTGAAATCTTGTTCGCCACTTCAAAGCTTGCTGTTCGCCTTCGGGTTTCACAAAGTTGCCCAGGCTTCCAACGTGCCTTATTCCTTTCCTGGCACGCTGACAAATCGCCCGCCCAGGCTAAGCGGGGATTGCTTCCAGTCGCAGCAGGTCCTCTGCGCATTCGCGCTGGCGGATAAGTTTGGCGAGACCATCTTCGACCATGATCTCAGGGGCGCGAAACTTACTGTTGTAATTGCTCGACATGGCGTAGCCGTAGGCGCCAGCAACTTCCAGTACTACGAAGTCACCCACTTGCGCAGATGGCAACATGCGCTTGGCTACAAAGCCACCTTCTTCTTGAGTAAAAATGTCGCCTGATTCGCAAAGTGGGCCGCCTACTACGACTGCGCGTTCCTTGGTGGATGCAGCCGGATTGCGATGGGCAATCGAAATGGGGTGATAGGATCCATAAAGTATCGGTCGTGCCAAGTCGTTGAAACCGGCATCGAGTAAATAAAAAGTGTTCTCGCCCATCTCTTTGACCGCTCGAATTTCGGCTAGCAAAAATCCGCTCTCAGCCACCAGATAGCGACCGGGCTCAATTTCCAGTTCGATGGCATGACCAAATTTATCCTGGAGACGATTGCGAGTTGCATGCCACAGTTGATAGTACTGTTCCAAATCGACGTAAGACTGATGCTTCTGATAGGGGACGGGCAACCCGCCGCCGGCGCTGATGGTGGTTACCGTGCGGCCAACCTCAGCACAAGCCACCTCCATTGCGCCGCACACTTGAGCTAGGTGCTCGATATCCGTGCCGCTGCCAATATGCATGTGCATACCAGTGACCACGAGGTCGTAACGGTCCGCAGTCCGCAAGCAATCGGTAATCTGTTCGTGCCAAATACCGTGTTTGGACTGTGGTCCGCCGGTGTTGGTTTTTTGACTGTGGCCGTGACCAAAGCCTGGATTGATGCGCAGTGAGATGTTACGACCGGGAGCCAATTCACCGAGCTGGCTGATCATGTCCGGTGAACCGATGTTGCAGTGAATGTTGTGTGCAACCACCAGTTCCAGCGCTTCGCGATCAAAGACATCGGCCGTATAAACAATGCCCGCAGGGTGTGAATTGGGAACGAATCCAGCCCGCAGCGCGCGTTGGATTTCACCCGCGCTGACCGCGTCTACCACCACCCCCGCTTTCCGCATGCGATCGAGAATAGCGATATTGGAAAGAGCCTTCTGCGCGTAACGAATCGCATCAAAGGCAGCCAAGTCGGCGACGCGTCGTTGAATGATGTTGAGATCATAAATGTACGCGGGTGTACCAAATTTTTCCGCCAGTTCAACGACTGGAATACCAGCAATATTGTCACGTACAGTTGCAAACGTTGTTGGGCAGAGCATAGCAGGGAAGTTTTCTCTTGAGTATGACGAAGTCCTCCGCGGCCAGGCCAAGGAGGATTGTGTTTGGAATTGTGAATGGCTGGATTAAACCGACTGATAGCGTTCCCGTGCGATCGCTGGATCTCGTCGACTTAGAGGCGATGAAATTAATCTGGCTGAGAACGTTTTTCACGCACCCGTCGACTGTAGCTCTCCATGAATTTTCGCTCGGCGGCGGTCAAGCTGTCCTGGCCGGTTTGGTGAATTTTTTCCAGGATGCGGTCTGCTTCGGCCTCGTCGCGCGGAGGTAGCACGCGTCGCTCCCCGCCACTAGGCTCGTCCTGACGATGCACTTTAAAGCCGCGCTGTTTTTGCTTCAGTACAGTTTGCACTCCACTATACCAATTGCCAATAAAACCTAATTGGAGATTGCCAAAGAAGTAGACTGCTGCAAAGGCGGCACCGACGAGGTGTACGTCGTAGGCAACGCCTCCACGCCCTCCCAAGATGTTTCCCACCACGAGCATTATCCCGAGCAGCCAAGCGGGCATGGGAATGACACCAAAGAGCAAGAGTTCAGCTTTGGGGAAGCAAAACACAAATAGCATGCTGACTGCAGTGACACCCCCCGAGGCGCCTAACATCGCGCCGCCATTACCGCCCCAAGTTCGTATGGTCCAGTAAACTCCACCCAGAAAAACGGCAACTAAATAGAATCGCAGGAATTCCCAGCGACCGTATCGATCTTCTACACTACGTCCCAAAAAGTAGAGTGACACCATGTTAAAGAGGATGTGCATCGGGTCTCTGGGGGCGTGTGCGAACCCGTAGGTGATCATGCGATACCACTGCCATGGTTGCTCCATCACGCTGGGATCGACCGCTAGCGAATTCATGATCAAGGATGTGCGATTCGTAAACAGCATATTGGCTAGGAATACAGCCGCATTGGCAATGATCAGCAGGCTGACCATCGATCGCTGGTCCCACGGAGCGACCGAGGGCAATCCACCATCGCGATAATAAGGCCGGTCATAAATGCCCATAGCGTCAAATTCCAACAAGTTTCCGCGAGCAGCGATAACGTACGGCTACTTCAGCCTCCTATTATTCCGATTCTGACGAAACTTGGCAGGTGGGGCGCGATTGCGAACGTTCGCCCGCTCCGCTCCCTTCGACAGTTCCCCGAGCTCCATCCTTTTCTACGATAGCGATGCAGAAAACTGTCACCTAGGATCGCGAGCATTGGAAACTGCAGGCAATAGTGCTACATTGAGTCAATGTGTGGGCGGCTTATCAATGAGGCTGGTCTTTGTCAAGCGAGCGAGTTATGAGTAATCAGTACAGCGACGGAGTTGAATCTATCCCTTTGAAGGCCTGTTCACGACTGCGGCTGCGATTTGCGACTTGGAGTCTGGC
>JBBQRC010000699.1:0-3348 GCA_038215215.1 Pirellulales bacterium | reverse complement strand
ACATTCCATACATGAAAGAACTCGTGGCTGACCAGGCCATGCCATTTTTTTTAGTTGATCGGGTTGCGAAAATTCCAGCGACTGGTGATGAGCACCGTCGAGTTGTTGTGTTCGAGTCCGCCACCGGCTTCGGCGATGATGTTAAAAAAGTAATAGCGTTTGTAAGGCACGCGGCCCCACATCTTCTGATGCTCCGCTACGATCTTGGCTACATCGGCAGCAGCTTTTTCGCCGTTCCAGTAGGTATCGCCGCCTTGATTGACGAGAAAATGTTCAACATCTCCGACGCGAAACGGATGAACTTGCGGGTTGCCCATAAATATCGGCGCATCGACCAGCGCGTCGAAGTTGGCGGCGCTGTAGGCATGGGCTGGCGCCGATACCGGATGTTCGAGTGACGTGAGCGATTGTTGCCAAGTCGGAGGTAATCGCATTTGCACTGCATGCTCTTCAGTCACCAGATCCGGGCAAGTGATGAAAATAGCCGCGCCAGCTAGGATGCCAAACTCCGCGTCTACAAAACTGGTCCGCACCGACAACTCGTTGCAGTAAACGCGATAGCGAAGTGTCACTCCTGTCGCAGGTACATTGGCAACGCGCCAACGATTCTTGCTGGTCTTGCTCCAAACCAGGGGCTGACCATCGGCGTTGAGAGCCTCAAAAGAATCGACATGCCGCGCATACTCGCGCACCAAGTAGGAACCCGGCGTCCATACGGGCATGAACAGCTCGACATCGCCAGCTTGTTTGCGAATGATCTGCGCCTCGACTTGCACATAATGCGTCTGAGGCGCATCAATGGTGACGGTATATTGCACCGCCGCGGCCGACACACCAGCAGAGTCGCATAACAAGTACGACCCAACTAGGGCTAACGCACCCACAAATCTAAACATATGCTACCTACTCAAAGAAAGTGATGGCTTTGCTCCCACCCAAGTTTAATCGGCCAATCGCCGTCGTGTAGGCTGAAGTCGCCAGCCGTGTTGCAACTCGAATTGAATTCGCGCAAACTCGTTTAACTGGCAGCCAACGAAGCCGTAAGCACCTACCGCTTATGCCAGCGGTACCTCAGTGTGAGTTGAGCCATACCGCGAGTGTCAAGGCGTCAACATGACCGCGAACCTGGAAACCAAATTTAAAAAGCGATTTGGTTTTTCAAAGAGCGACCAAAATACTAATTCGTAAACGAAAACGCCACCCAAGCAACAACCACACTAAACCGGTTCGGCGTTGAAGGGGAATTCGGCGGTCCAGCCGGTTTCTGAATCGTGGATGGTTAAGGCTCGCGCGGTTCTCGACACTTCGGCGTGCGGCAGCGAGCAGACGAGCCCGCGCACGTCACACCAAGCGACCGAGCCTTCCTGTAGCACCGACCATCCGGGTCCGGAATCCATCGTCATGCGATCCGTCCATTTTGTTCGCTCGGCGTACGAGACCGGATGCGGACGATGCGAATGGGCGAGCGACGGAAGCGCATCGACGAGCGACTGGAAGCGGCTGACGTTCTCGCCTTGGAAGGCTGCCACGGGCATCCTCCACTGCGGTTCATGCGCGCTTTTGAACTGACAAAGCCACCACTTCGCATCGCCATAAATACGATCGAACAGACTCCACGGCACAGCCCACTGAGCGCCGCCCGGAGTACTTACCAAGATGCCGCCCTCCGCGATCAACCATGAGTACTCGCCCGCGGGAATTTTCATCGCCAACGGCCTGTGTTTCGGCGGCAACGAATTTTTGAAACGCAATGCGCTAAAGAACCCCACCAGCAACATTACCCAGATAAAGAAAGCGAAGACTTGTCCAGCCGGTTTCAACGAGTAAAAAGCAGCAAAAATGCACAAAATGCTCATCAGCGCGAAAATCTTAACCGTGATGAAAGAGGATTGGCGCTCTGCACGCATCTTGCCGGTGTAAATGTACTCGTCGATCTGGCCGTGAACTTGAATCGGGTCTTTGACTAGACCATCAAGCAAGTCGATCAATGGCAGATCAAGCCGCTCTGCTTCGCTAGGCTGTCGCTGGTAAGCGTCCGCAGCCAGCGAACTCAGCGGCGGGGCGTAAGGATTGAACTGCGGATCGTCCGGCTCGCTGGCCATCTCAGTCGCTTTTCAAAAGGTCAGCCACTTGCAACAAATCGCGATCACCACAAATCACGATCACCACAGTGCACGATCACCACAGTGCACTACAACGAAAGTGTACTAAAACGTGAGTGTAGCTGTTCGAAGAAGGAAATGGCAAGCAGCACTTAAGATTGCCGGAGCAGTGGGCAACGAGCGGATTTTAACGGTTCACCAACGGGATTTAGACGCAGCAATTGGAGGTCCGCTGAGAACCAACTCGGGTAGATATTGAGTCCTTCAATACGCTGGGGAAAAGAATTAGAAAGCGTCAAGCTAAATCACTCTGCTCAAACGCTTTCTGCACAGGGCGTGGACCTTTAATATTGTCTCAATATCCATTTATCTTTCAACTTACTTTTCTTGACCCATCGGTTCGACGGCCAGCTCGAGCGAGTGTGGGAAGGAATCGAGCGGTTCATAGCGATCTACGATTCGCATTGCGTCAAAGTTAGATATGCGAGACATGAGAGTTGCTAGATCGACAACGGATGCTACTTGCATCGTTGCCATGCACGATTGCTTTCGTCGATCAAACGTCCTGGAGCTCATGCACAACTGACCCGGGATCGCTTTGTTTGGAACGCCTGCCACCAACAGCTTGAGAACCTCTCGTTCTTCATCCGACAGTTTGGCATAGTTGGTTTTGGAAACTTCGATTTTCTGCCACTGGTCGCGGAGTTTTTCGGTCCGTTTCGCCGCTTCTCTAACCGCTACGACTAGTTCATTGGAATCGAAAGGCTTCTGCAGAATATTAGCAGCCCCTTGTCGCAGCAATTTCACTGCGGTCGCAATGTCTGCATGGCCGGTCACAACCACCAGCGCGACACACTTATCTTTTTCGCGTAGAAGCTTCTGTAACTCCAAGCCATCGATCTCTGGCATTTTCAGATCGGTGACCACACAACCAACTACGTCAAGCGCTTCGCTATTGAGCAATTCCTTGCCGCTTGCGTAGGACTGGCATTGAAACTCGCCAGTCGCTTCAAGTAACGAACAGGTCACTTTCCGCACGCCTGGATCATCATCTACAACACAAACGAGATGTTTCGACATCACTCTGCACCCCTAAGGTCATACGGCTTGCCGCCGACCGACTCTAAATTTTTGTTCAGTTAATTGTAGTATAACAAGAGGTCAAACGACAGGATTGTCACAAGCTGGCGTTCGCACTTCTATCTGCGCGCTACCGGGATCAAAGCTATCAATATATCCTAACCTT
>JBBQRC010000698.1:0-3349 GCA_038215215.1 Pirellulales bacterium | reverse complement strand
GAGGGCCTCGTTCAGGGCCAAGATGTCGGGTTCGGGCCCCTTGTTGTCATCATCAATCCTCGCCAACTCCACGTGTGACTGCTCGATGTAGCTTCAGTTGATCGGTGCAGCCCACAACGTATCGCACGTTCGCCGACGCGCGACCCAACACGCGCTGTTCAATTGGACGAACGGGCGGGGCCTAAATCGACACCCGCGGCGTGATTCTCTAGATTCTTCACCATTGGAATTTCAGCGGTGCCTCTACCCGAGGGAACCGACTTCTCGACAATGGACCTTCACGGCGCGAGCATAAACGTGCTTTTGTTAAGGAACTTCATTTTTCCAATGGTGGCCCGCGCAGCCAGTGCTAAAGGCTCGGAAGTATTTACGTTAAGATCGGATCTTTATGGTGCGCATGAACTCATCGATCGACCATCGCCGCTTCGCCACGCGTGACTAATCTAAACTGGACCATGGCGAACGCCAAGTATTTAAGGAAACAATACGGTGAGAATCTATTGTCCAGTCTGTGGCGAGTTAGTGGAATTAGCGTCGAACACTCAGTCGTCGGTCGCGCAGTGCGCATCGTGTTCTGCGTCCTTCAAAATCGAAACGGAAGATACGTTAAACTTCGAAGAGCGGCGAGGTGGGTCGCAGAACGAAACGCCCTTAGCGAACTTTGGGCGATTTGAATTGCTGTCGTATATTGAGTCGGGTTCAAACGGCGAAGTCTGGAAGGCCAGAGACGTTCAAAATAATCGAATTGTTGCCTTGAAATTCGCTCAGGGACGTAACGCTGACGCTCAAACCAAAACGCTGTTTCAACGCGAGGCGGCCTTGTGTTCATTGCTCGACCATCCGGGAATTTTGCGAGTTCGAGAAGCGGTTGTAGAAGAGGAACACAGCTTTCTGGTAAGTGACTTTATTGACGGCGTACGTCTTGCCTCTCTCACCGGAACTCCGTTCGAGCCTCGAAGGGCCCTGGAGATCTGCTCGCGAATCGCCCGGGCACTGTATCACGCACATGAAGCCGGGGTCGTCCACCGTGACGTCAATCCGCGAAACATAATACTCAATTCGATGGACCAACCCTACCTCATCGATTTCGGTTTAGCCGCACAGATTGATTCTCAAAACCATGGCAACTATGGCGCGATGTTCGGTACGCCAGCGTATATGTCTCCCGAGCAAGTAAACGGGGATTCCACCCCCGATCCGCGAATCGATATTTATGCAGTAGGTCTACTGTTGTACGAGCTCTTGACTGGTCGAAGACCGTTCACCGGTACGGGACACGAACTTTTTAATCAGATATTGACCAAAGAGGTACCGCCACCTCAAAGTGTCAATCCGCATGTCACACTCGCAATGGCAAATATTTGCCTTAGATGCTTGGCAAAAGAGGCGTCGCAGCGATTCAATTCAGCAATCGATTTGTCAAACGAACTTGATCGCGTTGTATCGGAGGATTTAGGCAGAATTGGCGAGAGAAAATCGGATGTTGGCTTTAGCGACCTACAGCCGACAAGCATAGACGGCTCGGAAAGTTTAACGGAGGCGCTGACAAGACTGAAGCTGGAGAACGAATCGCTTCAACGCGTTCTCAAGGAGCGTACGCTCATGTTTCTAACTACAAAAGCTGAGCTACAACTGTACCAGTCGTTGGTCGAGAGCTTGCCACTCTGTGTTTACCGTTTAGACCTCGACGGAAAATTCGTTTTTGCAAACGAATATTTCTGCAAAACGCAGGGGCGAAGCCTTGATGAACTGCGAGCTACTTTTAGCCGAGATCTATACACCACAGAATTTGCTACCAAGCAACAGCGCGACAATGCGGAGGTGGTCGCGACAGGACGCGTGTCGCAGTGTTTTGAAGCACACAACTCGCCAGATGGATCAGTAATATTTTACGAAGTCTTGCGATCACCAATTCGGAATTTCAACGGAGCGACGATAGGCGTCCAGACTCTGATGTGGGACGTCTCAACACACAGAAAATCTGAAAATGCACTTCGTGAAGCCAAGGAGGCTGCCGAAAGTGCGAACCGTGCGAAGAACGAGTTCCTCGCAAATATTAGTCATGAAATACGCACGCCCATGAATGCGATTATCGGAATTACAGATCTACTTTTGGATCAGTGCGCAAGCGATGACGACCAGCAATTGCTAACGATGGTCCAAACTTCCGCGGAAACGCTCTTGAGCATCATTAATGAAGTGCTTGACTTTTCGAAAATTGATGCCCGAAAGATAGATATTAGCCACGCAAATTTTGATCTCCGCTCCTTGCTTCAGCGAACACTTTCAACTCTGTCAGTTCGTGCTGCCGACAAGGGCATTTGGCTCAGGTCGAGTATTGGAGACTCTGTGCCCAACTGTTTGCTTGGTGATGCAACTCGAATTGGACAAATCATTACAAATCTGATCAACAATGCCGTCAAATTCACCGACCAAGGCGAGGTGGTGTTGGAAGTTCATTGCGTTGAGACGGAAAACTTGTTGCCAGCAGATGAAGCGATATCGCACGTAAGATTACGCTTTGCCGTTCACGATACAGGCATCGGTATTCCGGCGGACAAGATCGACACGATCTTTGCCCCCTTTGAACAGGGTGATGGCAGCATTACTCGGAAATACGGCGGCACAGGCCTTGGGCTTACGATTTCCAGGCGGCTAGTTGAACTAATGGGGGGAGAAATGTTGGTCGAGAGTACAGTAGGCGTTGGATCCTCCTTCTTCTTCACGATCGACTTGAAAAATGGTATTCAAGAGCCTAGCTGCGAGTTGCTAGAAGCAGGCCCGTCGACCAGTGATCCGGAGGAACCTCTGCGAGTGCTGTTAGTGGATGACCAGCCAATCAATCAGGAATTCGTCGTCCGGACATTGAAGGCCGCCAAGCACGAAGTTACTTTGGCCAGTAATGGCAAGGAGGCATTAAACGCGTTTTCCAGTCAGTCGTTCGATGTGGTGCTAATGGATATGCAAATGCCGGTTATGGATGGCCTTACTGCCACGAGAGAGATCCGTAGGATTGAAGCAGAGCGAGGGGGACATGTAAAGATATTTGCGCTGACAGCGCACGCTATGCAAGGTTATCGAGAACAGTGTCTATCGGCCGGTATGGACGGCTATATGACGAAACCCATCAAACCGCATGCATTATTGCGTGAATTGGAACGAGTTTCGGTCGATCCACCGCTCGAAATGGGAGCGGCGTCGGACTCGATATCAGCTTTTGATCAAGCAGAATTGTTGAGACGTATAGAAAACGATATACCTTTCCTCCGTCGAATAGTTACGATGTTCGAAGAGGACTATCGTAAAGTTCAGGTGGAAATTCAATCTGCCATTGCCTCGTCAAACATCG
>JBBQRC010000697.1:0-3358 GCA_038215215.1 Pirellulales bacterium | reverse complement strand
GGATGGTCGCCACCAGCAGCGAATCACTCCGACTCAGGAACGCCTGTGCTCACGCTTTCATCTGTCACTGGGTTCAAGTTTCGTCCCGAGAAAATCAAGTTCACCTCGGCAGCCACTGGTGCTTCGCGAAAGTATTGGGTGAAGAACGGTGACTTCCTCATCACGCGCAGCAACACGCCGGAACTGGTCGGACATGTGGCAATAGCGGCAGGCATCGAGAAGCCGACGATTTACCCCGACCTAATCATGCGCATGACGCCAACGCCCGACCGCATGATAACCGAGTTCTTGTATTACCAGATGCGGACTCCGGCATTGCGAAAGGAAATCATGGGCAGAGCGCAGGGCGCCAATCCGACAATGAAGAAAATCAGCAACGGTGCGGTGAAGACGCTGCCTATCCTCGTGGCCCCGCTTGCGGCCCAGCGTGTCATAGTTGAAACACTCGACGCCCTTTCCACCGAAACCCAACGGCTGGAAAGCCTCTACCAGCAAAAGCAGGCAGGGCTGGCGGCGTTGAAGAAGTCGCTGCTGCACCAAGCCTTCAGCGGAGCACTGTGATTCAATGCCACGTTTTCCCAAACCAACTCTGCCACCCGAGTATCCGCTCGTGCTCGCGCAGATGGTCGCGAAGACCAGTTGGTTGCCTCACCCCGAGACTGTACAGGCTCTGGGCAGGGCCGTCTTCCCGACCGTGCGGGCGCGAAAAGGATTTCCGCGCTGCAGTCATGTGATGGAGAACTCGCAACCCATTGGCATGTTCGACGACAACGCGACGCCGTCGTGGGCACTGCTCTGGTCACACAATATCCAAGGCCGACGACAAGGCTGGACCGTAGCCCATGTTTGGGCAGAAACCGATTGCATCCAGTCGTTCACTCATCTAGCCAACCTCGCGTTGATTCCTGAATGCTTCGGCACACTCACCGACAAGACTGGACCGCTAACGACTTTTCTGCGCTGGCACGCATGGCAGGTGTACCAATGGAAACCTGCTCATCAGGCCGAGCCCACCATGCCCGATGGCTACGATTCGATCACTTGGCGTTATCTTGAAAGCGTTCCTGACCCAATGTCGCTCGTTCTCCAGCGACTGAAGAAATTGAAAAACCTTCGCACGAGATTGCTCTTGCCGCTGATGGAAAGCAAATTCAAATGAACCCAACGCCTCGAAATCCCCTACCCGCAAAAGCTGGCGGCGTTGAAAAAGTCGCTGCTGCACTAAGCGTTCACCGGACAACTGTAACGCTAACCAAAAAAACGAACAAACTGCGATCGATGCCGTGGACCGATCGGAATACAATGAATTCTTCGTTCGGCCGCCGCATCATTTGGTCAACGCATCCGCGAAGCGCTCAGTGGAGGACACATGGTTACACAACAACATGACATCTGTTTGGAAAGTGATCAGCACTTTCACGGTCGATTGCCGCCACACCATCTCGGATTTCTCTTTACTGATCTGCCAACCATGATTCGTGGAGCAGTTTCTATGGCCTTGCGCAATCGAAGCAACGCCCCTGGAAAGCAGCCGAACTGGGTTAAGCAAGCCAGTGATGTTCGCTTCATCGGTCACGGTGGCAATGGCGAGACGCATTTGCAGTTTGAGTTGCCGTCGCTTGAGGTTGCTGCCAGCGCAATCTACAAACAGATGGAGTTTTTCGATTCGGGTCGGCCCGACGGCAGGCTCACCGGATTGGATCTGTTCATGAAGGTTGTCGCGGACATTGACGCTAACCGCGCGGATAGCAGTGTTTTTGATCCGCAACTTTTGCGTCGGTTCTTAAAGTTGAGTCGTTTTTTCAAGCGGGGTCCGTTCACAGGTGTCCGAATCTCCGGCAGCGAAACGAATAGTGACCAAAGGGTTACTATGACATGCAACACGGTTGAGAACTCACGACAATTATATGGCCGTACGCCGACTCCACAGCGAACCAGGATCGTCGGCCAGCTAGATGGAATCGAAGCGAGTACCCAACGGTTTTCCTTGTTGCTGGATTCAGGTGAGCGAGTTGCTGGTGTGTACCCTGAAGAACTTTCGGACAACCTTCAAATCCTGTGGCGTAAACGCGTACTGGTGCTCGGAACAAGTGTCTTTCGGACTTCAGGGAATCTTTTGCGTGTGGAGGCGGAATCGATTGATGATGGCAAGGGCGCAGCGTCGTTGTTCTCCAGCGCACCGATTGCGGGTAATGGTAGATTGGATCCAAACCGCCTTCGTAAATCGCAGGGCTCACGAAGTGGCATGGCTGCGATTATGAATCGATGGCCTGGCGATGAAACAGAAGAAGATATAGAAGCGGCGTTGGAGTTGATTTCGTAATGCTGCGCCCGAACGATCTTATATCTCTGGATACGAATGTACTCGTCCATTGGATTCGCCAGAACGATACGGGTGTTCAACTGAGAGACACCTATCTCCTTCATGAACGCACTGACCGGCCTATTTATTCAAGCGTTGTCGAAGGTGAGCTTCGAGCTTTAGCGCGGATTTGGAAATGGGGAAGCGATAGGCTTGATTCGCTCGACGAAATACTAACAGAACTGGTTCGCGTCGATTCAGGCTTGCCGGATATTGTACGGGCCTACGCGGAGATTTACGCAGCGGACCACACAGGAGGTCATAACACGGGCCAGAACGATATGTGGATCGCGGCAGCAACCAAGGCTGCAGGGGCAGTTCTCTTGACGTGCGACAATGATTGCGCTTGGATGAATCCGGATTTGGTAGCTGTTGAATACGTACCGACCATAAAAGGTGGCGCGAAACAGCCATGAACGAAGCCGAAACTCGCGCCGAACATATCGACCCCGCACTTGCTGCCGCTGGCTGGGGCGTCGTCGAAGGTAGTCGCATCCGCCGCGAATACAAAATCACTGAAGGCAGGCTCGAAGGTCAGGGGCGGCGTGGTAAGGGACTCATTGCCGACTATGTTTTGATCTATCGCAACACCAAGCTGGCCGTCGTTGAAGCCAAGGCTTGGGACGAGCAACTAACGCAAGGCTTGGCCCAAGCCAAAGATTATGCAAGTAAGCTGGCTATCCGCTTTGGCTATGCTTCCAACGGCCAAGGCATCTACGGCGTCGACATGGAAACCGGGACCGAAGGAGAGCTTGCAAGCTACCCGACGCCAGATCAACTCTGGCAACTCACGTTTGCTAAACAGAACGCCTGGCGCGATCGGTTTAGCGCTGTTCCCTTCGAAGATCGGGGTGGCTACTTTTCGGGAAGGTACTATCAAGACATCGCCATCGAGCGGGTGTTAGAGGCGATCGCTGCCAAGCAGCAACGTATCCTGCTGACGTTAGCGACAGGCACCGGCAAGACTTTCATCGCTTTTCAAATCGCCTGGAAGTT
>JBBQRC010000696.1:0-3367 GCA_038215215.1 Pirellulales bacterium | reverse complement strand
CAACTTTTGTCATCGGCGAACCGGTCAGGCGAGGACCGTGTACGTCGGTCAAGTAACTGATCGTCTTCATTACTTGTGAGCGTTCTAAGCCCTCTTGTTTGATTTTCTCGACGACGGACGAATTTACTTCGTCGGGTGTCGCTTGCCCATAAGTTGGCGTCGCCAATAAAGTCGCGTGTAACGCTACCAGCCATCCCAGACGAATTAGCATAGGGTCCCCAGATATCAAAATGGATGTAAGAGAAATTTCAAAAACTCGCCTGCTAAGTTCCAGTTTCGCACTTTATGGAATGCTGCGACTTGTCGCAGCTTTCATTTTCAAGCGTGTGCAGCACCCGTGTGTGAATTTAATGACACCCCAGCGGTCGCGACCCAGCGCGAAACAACCAAGCAGTACTGGAAGTTGAGGGGAAGCCAAATTGAGACAAAAGCTCAATCTTACTTGTCTTGCTTTTCATTGGCGGACTGCTCAGCTTCTTTCTTCTGTGCCGCTTCCTGTTTCTTCCGCGCTTGCTCTTCGACCTTCTTGGCGGCTTGCATGGCATTCTCGCCACCACCACGTGGATCCCGATCGCTACCCTTGAACAATTGGAAACGACTCGGTTCCAGCCGAGGTGGGAAATAATTGTTGTCGCGATTCGTATCGGCGACCTGCCGAAGCGGATCGAGTTCGACACTCTTGAGCAACTTGTCTGAAACAACTGCCGTAGTGCACTCGGCCGCATTCAGTTGCCAGATTTCGGCTGGCAAGTGAACCATTTCTTGACTGCCGTCTTCGTACTCGACTTGCAAAATGACGGGCATGACCAAACCGCCAAGGTTCTTCAGAGAAATACGATAAAAGTTCTTTTTCGACTCCATCAACTTGCGTTCTTCAGGGGTCAGTTTTTCGATAGCTCGACGAAACTCCTCTCGTTGTTCATTCGTGACCGCGTCTCGGTCATACGTGTTGTAGAAATCCTTGAGGTCCGGGATTCGATCGACAAGCTTGGCGATCTCTTCGTTACGGCTCGCCGAAAGTGTCGGCAATAGTTTCTCCTTGGCCTCACGACGACGATCCGCTCCCTTAGCGGGGTCACCATCGTCAGGTACGGTCCACGAAACGCTGTCGATGGCGATATCGCAATGATCGGTGGTGTAGAACCAACCGCGCCAAAACCAATCGAGATCCATGCCTGATGCGTCCTCCATGGTGCGGAAGAAATCAGCCGGCATTGGCCGCTTGAACTTCCACCGACGTGCGTACTCCTTAAACGCGTAATCGAACAGTTCTCTACCAAGAATGGTTTCGCGAAGAATGTTGAGTGCGGTGGCCGGTTTTCCGTAAGCGTTGTTGCCGAACTGGAGGACCGATTCACTGCCAGTCATGATCGGCACTTGGTCGGCACTGAGCATATAATTGGTGATGGCTGCCGGTTCGCCTCGTTGGGATGGGTAGTCTTTCTCCCACTCCTGTTCGGCCAAGTACTGTAAAAAAGTGTTGATTCCTTCATCCATCCACGACCATTGCCGTTCGTCGCTGTTGACGATCATCGGAAAATAGTTGTGGCCAACTTCGTGGATGATGACCGTGATCAATGCGTACTTGGTCCGCGCCGAATACGTTTTATCTTCTTCCGGACGCGGGCCATTGAAGCAGATCATGGGATATTCCATGCCGCCAATCGGGCCATTGACGCTGATCGCCACGGGGTAGGGGTACGCAAACGTATAGCGACTGTAGACGTCCAGCGTATGAATGATGGCAGCCGTCGAGTACTTGCTCCACAGCGGCTCGCCTTCGAGCGGATAATAGGACATGGCCAGGGTCTGATTCCCATCGACGGCATGCCCTTGTGCGTCCCAAATGAATTTGCGGCTGCATGCGAATGCAAAGTCGCGAACGTTTTGAGCGTGGTAGACCCAGGTCTTCGTCTTGTCTGCTTTCTGCTTCTGATTTTCAAGTGCTTCTTCAGGAGTGACAATGAACACGGGTCGCGCGCTTCCCTTGGCCTGCTCCAGTCGCTGGCGTTGTTTCTCGCTGAGCACTTCGCCAGAGTTCTGCAGCACTCCGGTGGCCGCAACGACGTGATCAGACGGGGCGGTAATGCGAACGAGATAATCCCCCAATTCCAGTGTAAACTCCCCCTGACCAATAAATTGTTTGTGTTGCCAACCTGTGGCGTCGGTGAAGGCCGCCATGCGGGGAAACCACTGCGCGATCTCGTACAGGTAATTCTTGTCGGACTCGAAGTATTCATAGCCCGTGCGGCCAGGTAGCACTGTCGTGTCATTGATCGCGTAATTCCAGTCGATCGCGAACTTGAAGTCCTGTCCAGGGAGCAGCGGCGTTGGCAAGTCGATACGCATCATCGTCTTGACGATGGTGTGTGCGAGATCTTTGCCAGTGGCGTCTTGCACGCGGGTGATTTTGGCACTGCCATCGAAAGTTTGGCGCAAGAACAGTCGCTCCAAGCCTTTGATTGATAGCCGCGAGGAAGGGACATCGCGCCGCAGCTTGTTGGCATCCGAGTCCGGGCTGTAAATGTTCGCATCCACTTGCATCCACAAGTAACGCAATGTGTGCGGCGAAACATTATGGTAGGTAACCTGCTCGCTGCCCGTCAGATGTTGCTTGTCATCGTCCAGCGTCACATCGATCACGTAGTCAGCCCGCTGTTGCCAGTATTCGGGGCCAGGTTCGCCCGCCGCGTTGCGGTAACCGTTGGGGGTTGGCAGGATTTCTTCCAGTTGCCGAAATTTGTCCTCCTGGCCGTACTTGCGATTGTCGATGGGCTGGCAAAAACCAATCGAAACAGTGCTCCCGAACAGGACCACTGCAAATATCTTTGAAAGGTCGAGCCGGAGCGAGCACGCCCGGAGAAATTCACCAACAGCCATAGAGATACGTTCCGTAGCGATGAAGCAGATAATGGAAGCCAAGTGGTAACTGATAACCAAGTGGTAACTGGTAACACTGAGCGTTTCCGGCGACCGCAGGAGAGGATGTGGGCGGCGTGTACGCGGGGAGGCCTCCTATTAGAGTTGCAACTCCACAGGGATTCAACGCTCGCAGGCCCAAAGATCGCCGTAGATCTACCTTTTTGACAAAATTTCTCCAGCCCCAATGGCAAAACTGAAGATGCATTGAGTGCGATGGTCGAAGTTTTTTACCGTCAGCGGATCTTCGCCCATCGAGGAGCATCGTCTGACCGTCCGCTTCATGACGTGCACGATCGCCAATGAATGCCATGAGTGAATCTTGACACAGCGGCCGAGTGAGGTACAATTCGCCACGTTGAGGGTGACTCGATGCGCTGTTAGCGGATTGGGTGAACAGGGAACTCCGGTGAAATTCCGGGACGGTCCGGCCGCTGTGTACTGCTTG
>JBBQRC010000695.1:0-3376 GCA_038215215.1 Pirellulales bacterium | reverse complement strand
GCGCAGTGGGTGAGCGATCAATTGGTGACCAGCGGTAAAGTGCATCGTTCCTACTTGGGAGTGGGCATTCAGCCTGTCTCGTTTGAACTCGCGACGCAACTGGGCGTCCCACCGCGTGGCGGCGTCGCAGTGACAAGCGTGCTAGCGAATACTCCTGCCGCCAAGACGGGACTTAAAGTTGGCGATGTCATCGTGAAGTTCGGAGCCGCTGTGGTGACGAATCCGCAGCAGTTGCAGATCGAAGTTGAGCGAACGGTCGTTGGGAATCCAGTCGAAGTTGGCGTCATTCGCGACGGCAAGCCCGTTGTGCTGACTTTCAATCCAGTCGAGGCACCTAACGATTTTGGAGCGCCAGTCACCAGCGACCGAAAATCCGCACCGGAAGGGATCAAGGAACAAGCGCTCGGGGTAGAAGTTATGGCATTGGATAACAACATCGCCATTCAATTGGGGATGGAAGGCCAAACTGGCGTCGTCATCACGGCCGTCCAGGACGGAGGCTTGGCAGCCAAAGCGGGACTCGAAGCTGGTATGGTCATCGCGCAAGTGAACCGCCAGGAAATCAGCTCGGTCGACGAATTTGAGAAACTAGTGAGGAACGACAAAGACGGCAATATTTTGCTGTTAGTACGTACCGATCAAGGCTCTCAGTTCATCGTTGTCTCGAAGTAAGGCTAAGCCCAATTCTGAAAATCAGACCAGCGTCAATGAACTGACGCTGGTTTTTTTTTCGTAATGCGCGGATTTAGACTGAGTTGTCGATTCGCTGGTGACTCAAGCCAACTCGAAGAGTAGGTACCCAAGCGCTATCCGGCGAATCCGCAAGCTAGCGCAGAATGGGTCGGTTGCCTGGCGCTGGCATTCAGACGGCCAGGGATGGCGGACATTATGGAGGCGGTGGGCCAGTTTGACCAGTTGGTCTATAATATGGATCTGCAGACACCCTTCCAAGCACCAGCCAACCGCTGAGCCCGCCCGCACTACCGAAAGCTGTCCATGGAAAAAGTTGATTTTGTCCACCGCACTCGGCTCGTTTTCGGACCAGGCGAATTAGCGAGACTGGGCTCGCTGGCGCTGGAGCTTGGAGCTCGGCGTGCCCTGGTGGTCAGTGATGAGGGCGTTGTCTCGGCCGGTCATTTTGGCCATGGAGTGGATGCCCTGAAGGCCGTCGGCATTGAGGTGGCTGCCTTCCATGGAGTCCATGAAAACCCCACTACGGCGGAAGTCGAAGCTGGAGTGATCGTGGCTCGCGAGTTTCAACCCGATTTACTGGTGGGGCTCGGTGGCGGCAGCTCGATGGACTGTGCCAAGGGAATCAACTTCCTGTTCAGTTGCGGCGGCAAAATGGAGGACTATTGGGGTGTTGGCAAAGCAACCGCCGAGATGCTGCCGATGATCGCTGTGCCCACCACGGCGGGAACCGGCAGTGAAGCCCAGTCATTTGCCTTGATCAGCCAAGCCGATTCACACGTAAAGATGGCCTGCGGCGACGTTCGCGCCGCTTGCCGCATCGCGCTGCTCGATCCGATACTAACGCTCACGCAACCAGACCGCATTACGGCACTGACAGGTATCGATGCGGTCTCGCATGCACTCGAGTCTTACGTTTCGCGACGTCGCAATCCCTTGAGCATTTGTTACAGCCGACGATCTTGGCAACTACTGAGCATCGGCTTTCCGCGGGTGCTGAACGAGCCGACGGATATGGAAGCTCGTGGACAGATGCAGCTCGGTGCATATTTCGCAGGGCTGGCTATCGAGACCAGCATGCTGGGGGCGGCCCACGCTTTGGCGAATCCCCTGACTGCACTTTTCGAAGTGACCCATGGCCATGCGGTGGGTCTGATGCTGCCCCATGTGATCCGGTTCAACGCAGAAAATGCGCCCCGAGCTGATTATTGGTATGCAGAGCTCTGGCGTGATGTGGCTCACACGGATTTAGGTGAGTCGGTGGCTGTCGATGGCCAACCCGCGCAGTCTTTAGCCAACTACGTACAAAGCCTCACCGCCAGCGCTGGTTTGGGTACGGAGTTAGCCAGCTACGGCGTCACAGTCGAGGATATCAACAAGCTGGCGATGGATGCGACCAAACAATGGACTGGCACGTTCAATCCCTGCGCACTGGAGGAAAGCGATTTTAAGAAGCTTTATTTGAGCGCACTTGGATCAAATCGATAGAACCCACGGAGTTAACCGATGCACAACCTAAATCGAATCGCCATCGCGTCCGTGGCGGGCCTCTTGTTGCTCACTGGTGACGTGCGCGCGGGTGAGTGGCCCTTGGGACGCGGTGATGTCGCCGGAACAGGGGCAACGACCACTGAGCTGGCGGCTGACTTAAGCTTGCTGTGGGAATTGTCGCTGGGAGGGATCGGTTTCGAATCGACACCCGTTATCGGCAATAACTCGATCTTCATCGGCGATCCCGATGGTCGTGTCTTCGCGATCGATTTGATGACTGGCAAAGAACAGTGGCGAGTCGAGCTGGACACCGGCTTTGTGGCCGCGGCCACCTATCACGAACAAGTGGTTTATATCGGTGACTACGACGGCATTTTACACGCGCTGGATGCAGCCACTGGCAAAGAAAAGTGGCTGTTCAAAACGGAAATGGAAATCAGTGCCAGTCCAACGTTCATTGGCGATAACTTGCTCGTGACTTCTCAAGACGGTAATTTGTATTGCCTCAAACGCAACAGCGGCGAATTGGTTTGGAAATACACCACTGGCGATCAACTGCGGTGCGGGGCTTCTCTGGCGGGCAATCGCACGTACCTGGGCGGCTGCGATGGGAAACTGCACGTTGTCGATGTTTCGAAAGGGACTGCGATCGGCGAGCCAATTCCGCTGGATGGGCCAACCGGTAGCACCCCCAGCGTGTTAGGGTCAACGGTGTTTGTGCCGACACACGGCGGGCGATTGTTTGCCTTCGATACGGGGACCAACGCCGAGCAATGGCAGTTCTTCGACCCCCAATTATCGCAAGAATTTCAAAACAACGTGGCCACAGCCAACGGAGTCGTCGTGGCCACCAGTCGCAACAAGCATGTGTTTGCGCTGGATGCCAAGTCCGGGAAAGTCCTGTGGGATAGCGTCTTGCGCAAACGGGCGGATAGCTCCCCGGTCATCGCTGGCCAGCGCGTAGTGGTTGCCGCCGCTGACGGACGGCTTATTATGCTCGACTTAAAAACCGGCGCCGAAAAATGGCTTTACGAGATCAAAGGAGGCTTTATCGGTTCCCCTGCAGTCGTTGACGGGAAGATCGTTGTTGCCTCCGACAAAGGAACGGTGTTTTGCTTCGGCCCCAAAGTGCAGTAAACTAGAGCGGCGAACCGTCGAACCGCATGCCATCCCCATCGATACCAGACTATTGAGT
>JBBQRC010000694.1:0-3386 GCA_038215215.1 Pirellulales bacterium | reverse complement strand
GCTACAAGCAGTCGAGGGCTATTTGCCAGATTGTGACTTGTTGTTGATTATGAGCGTTGACGCCGGGTTTGGAGGCCAGGCATTTAATCCTGTCGCTTTGGAAAAGCTGCGTGAAGCAAAGGAACTCGCGCCCCATCTGCTGCTCGAAGTAGACGGTGGTGTGAATTGCGAAACGATAGCCAGTTGTCGCAAAGCCGGAGCACAATTTTTTGTAGTTGGCTCCGCCATTTTTGGGCAGGATAATTACCAGCAAGCGCTTGTAGAGCTTGCTGGCGCCATGCATGGATTAGGCGATTGTCGTTTAATGCGAAGGTTTGCATGTTAGAAGTATTATTGATTCGTCCTGGTGCAACCACCTTCGACGAAGATGGTCGAATTAAAGGTGCGCTTGATATCCCACTTAGTCCACGTGGTATCCAGCAAGCAGAGGCTGTCGCCAAGAGCTTGGGTGACATGAAATTGGACCTACTGTACGTGGCTCCCTGCGAGTCGGCGCAAGAGACGGCACGTTATATTTGCCGTCGCACGGGCTGGAAGCAAAAGAGTTTGGTGTGCCTCCGCAACGTCGACCGCGGGTTGTGGCAAGGCAAGCTCGTTGAGGAAGTGCGGCGTCTCCAACCGCGTATTTATCGCCAATTCCAGGAGACACCGGAGAGTGTTTGCCCTCCGGGTGGCGAAACGCTGAGTGCGGCGAGGGATCGCGTTGCCGGTATGCTCGACAAACTGAAACGGAAGTATCGCGACCAGCGAATTGGTATGATCGTACCGGAGCCGATGGCCTCAATTGTACGTTGCGTGCTCGTGGGCGGATGTTTCGAAGATATGTGGAAAACGGAGTTGCGGGCTGGCACTTGGGACCTTTTGGTCGTTGATGCCGTGGTTGCAACCACTCCTGGCGCCCCCCTGCCGACTTTCGCGGTTGCCAATTGACTCGATTCCTGGTCTCGTTGGCATTCGCTAGCAATACCAGGCTGCAGTGGCTCTCGGTAGATACTCTTAAGTCCATTTGGTAGTTGCATTTGAGACTTCTGCCAAGTGGGCCTATAATCGCGGGTTTGCAGGATTACACAGCAGCCTTTTTAGGTTTGACTTGCAGATGGCAACTTTAGAATCGATCAATGGCCAGTCGGTGCAGAAACGCGGCGTTCCTGAGGGCCTTTGGCTCAAGTGTCCAGGCTGTTCGGCGACCATCTATCGCAAGGAAGCGGAACGCCGTCAAAATGTGTGTCCCAAATGCGACTACCATTTCTACGTCTCCGCATCCCAGCGGATCGAGCAGGTATTGGATACGGGTACCTTTGAGCCCTGGGACAATGAACTGCGTCCAACCGATCCGCTGAAGTTTAAGGACAAGAAGAGTTATGCAGACAAACTTGTCGATGAACAAGGAAGGACCGGATTGTCCGACGCTGCTCTGACCGGAACGGGCATGATTCGCGCTCGTCGCGTGGCCATCGGCGTAACGGATTCGGCCTTCATCATGGGGAGCATGGGCTCCGTGGTTGGCGAACGACTGACGCGCTTAGCAGAACGGGCCACAGCGCAATCGCTGCCGCTGATTATCGTTAGCGGCTCGGGTGGCGGTGCTCGCATGCATGAAGGGATTCTCTCGCTCATGCAAATGGCCAAAGTTTCAGCCGCCTTGTCGCGTTATCATAAGTGTGGTGGACTCTACATCTCGGTGCTGACCAATCCCACCATGGGTGGTGTCGCGGCCAGTTTTGCGTCGCTGGGAGATCTCGTCTTCGCGGAACCCAAAGCACTGATAGGTTTCGCCGGTCCGCGCACCATCAAGGCCACGATCAAGATAGAGCTACCAGCTGGATTCCAGACAAGCGAATTTTTACTGGAGCATGGCTACATTGATCGCATCGTCGACCGGAGCCGACTGAAAAGCGAAATTGCCCGCGCGATCGACTACTGCGGAAAGTAAACGTCACCATGAGTTTCCTAGAAAAGTTGTTTGGCGGTGGTAAGTCGAGCAGTCGTGGCGGTTCCGTCAAACTGGATAAAGCCAGTAAGGGGAAAGCAAACAAACGCAAGTTGGACATCGAAGCCCGTTTCGAGCGCATGCGGACTTCGGTGAGCGGCACGATGAGTAGCTTTTATGTTGCCAAGGACCGCGAACTCAATCGGACTGTCGGCCTGAAGCTCTGCGACCTGGAGAAATTCCAATTCTTTGAAAGTCGCTTCAAAGGAATGAATAAGCCCAGTGAGGGGGTGGTTGCATCCTCCATGAACCACCCAAACATCGCCGAAACTCTCGAGTATGGTATGACGACTAAAGACGAACCTTATCTCGTCATGGAATTCGTCGAGGGGCCAGGTCTGCAACTGCTGATTCACAATCGCGAAGAGAAGCTATTGGAGGGCAAGCGTCTGGGCCTGGTGAACCAAATGGCGGACGCCTTGCATTACGTGCATCAGCAGGGTTACATTCACCGCGACATCTGCCCGCGTAATTTCATTTGCTCACCCGATATCAGTCACATTAAGCTTATCGACTTTGGCTTGACCGTGCCGGCAACCAAGGAGTTCATGCAGCCGGGCAATCGTACTGGCACGCCGCTCTACATGGCACCGGAAGTCGTACGACGTCGCGCTACCGACCAACGCCTCGATATTTTTTCGTTTGGTGTCACCTGTTATCAATTGTTGAGCTTTGAGTTGCCATGGCCCGGCGGAGAGACTAGTGGTTTGGCGGCCCTCAATCATGATACCTCCACTGCCCGCGATATCTTGGAATACCGACCCGAGTTGCATAAGTCGCTGGCGACTTTGATCATGCAGGCGGTCAAAGCCAATCCGCAAGAGCGTGTCCAAAGCATGGAAATTTTTATCAAGACTCTGCGTGGTATCAAGTCTGAGACCCAGTAGATTCCCCCAAGCATTTCAGTGTCTGCGCAAATACCCACAAGCCTGCCTCTTCCAGCCTCGCGGTACGAGCGTTGATGTCTTCAGCATTGATCGGCGCTGGTCGAGACAGACGCGTGCGCCGGCTCGTTACCGAGATCGGCTCGCGCCGCGCCATTGCGAAGAACACTAGGCCATCTTGCTCGGGCGGCACGTCCGGCCCCAGCTCGCCAGTTACTGCCACTGCCATGTCCGCTTCCGGGGTGGCTGCCAGCGCTTGCGTGGCCAGTTGACGCGTCACCGGCTCACTTACCGGCCCAATCAACGGATCATTCAACAAGCTCGAGTTGATTTCCAACCAGCGGTGCTTACTGTCGTTGCGATAAACGACCAGGCTTCCGCACCACCACTGAGAAATGCCCGGAAGCGCAGCCAAGCTGGCCGCCAGCCATCCACCCGTGCAACTTTCCACGAGCACCAGACGCTGCTGCGTCGCTGCCAACGCCGCCCGCACGGCAGACGCTTGTTGAATA
>JBBQRC010000693.1:0-3390 GCA_038215215.1 Pirellulales bacterium | reverse complement strand
CTTTTTGGATCTCGTCCTGCGCGGCCGTCTGGCTAATTTCCAACGCTTTATAGTAGTCCTGGTCCATCGTTTGCATTGCTGTTGGGTGGGTTTTAAGTGAACTGACGCAATAAGTATATCGCGATTTCCGTTTTTCGCAGTACGTTTCGACGTGGCAGTTGCTTCTTCTTGGCTCTGCCAGCAAGCAAAACGCGGACCACATATCCAGGATCGACGTAGAGATTCAACCGACAATGACCGCGAACTCGATCGAGTGGTTCGACCAGCCGACTTCAACCCCGAGAGTCGACCAATGGTAGTTCTATTGGATACCAGGCGTGTTCTGTCGCAGCCTAAATTTCTGCGAGCGGTGAGCTTGCATCTCCAAAGCTGTTGAGGTCCAGACCCACTTTGTTCATCATGGACAGAAACAGTCGGCACATTTGTCGCTCGGGTTGGTCGAGATAATCTAGCACTCGGCCACCTTGAATCTGACCGCCTCCGCCCCCCACGAGCACCACAGGAAGTTTTGTCGCATCGTGGCCACCTGTTAGCATGCTGGAGCAATACAGTAGCATCGAGTTGTCTAGCAGTGTACGTTCGCCTTCCTGAATCGCGTCCATTTTGCCAGCGATGTAGCCAAGTTGCTGCAAGAAAAACTGATTGACTTTAAGCCAGTCTGCGGTGTCCGAGTGCGACAGCAGATGGTGGATCATGTAGTCGACGCCCAAGTTCGGGAAACGCAAGGAAGAATGGTCGTTGTTTAGCTTTAAGGTGCACACGCGGGTGGTATCGGTTTGGAACCCGAGTACCAGTATGTCGCACATCAAGCGCATGTGTTCCGAGATGTCTTGTGGAATGCCATCCGCCGGTCTTGGCACGTTTGGCTTGTCGAGTGTGGGTTTCCAACCCTGCAATTCGCCACGTTTTCCAGCCTGTTCGATCCGCTGCTCAACGTCGCGGACTGAGTCGAGATATTCATCCAGCTTGCGTTGGTCACTGGAACTGATGTGACGACGCAGGTCTTTGGCATCGATGAGCACCGCATCCAAGACGCTTTCATCGCCACGCTGCATTTCATCTTTGAACAAACGGTCGAACGCGAGCGACGGGTACAGCTCAAGCGGCGTGGGTGAGGTCGGCGAGAGCCACGAAATGTGCGAGCTGTAAAGCATCGAATAGTTCTTGTGCACCGAGGGGTTCGATTTTTCGCAACCCAACACGAGACTCGGGACCTTTGTCTGCCGACCGTGGTGGCGGGCGATCAGCTGATCGAAGCTCGTCCCGGAACGGATTTCACCACCGGATGCCAGCGGAGCTCCGGAGAGTAGATTGCCGGTTTGTGAGCTGTGAATATTTCCTTTTAGGGCCTCCGCGTTGTACAGGCCGCGAATGAAGACCGTCTTCTGGCGGAAGTCGTTGAGCGGTGCCAGCACTTGGCCGAACTGCAGGTTTTCTCCCGAGCCTTTGGCCCACCATTCTTGACTGTGAAAGCCATTCCCTGAAAACAGTACGGCCGTACGAATCGGTGGCGTGGTAAGAACGTCACCATCGGCCCAAGCCGATACCGATTCCAGCCACGGCAGAGCCATGCTGACGCCTAGTCCACGCAATAGAGTTCGACGCGAGAATGCGAGCGGAAAAGACATGTGGTTCAATCCTCGTTCGAGTGTTGGTCGATGCGCAGCCGCTGAAATTGAGGGCTGCCAACGATACTGTCGAGCACGACGCTGACGCGAAAGTCATGTGCCGCCAGTTTCTGTTGCATCTCTTCGAGCAATACTTCATCCGATAGTTGTACCGCACGCCCGAGTGCATAGCCTAAGAATTTCTTGCAAAACTGGCGAACAAAATCCGCGCGCCGCTGGTTGAGTAGATAATCTTTTAGTCCGCGGACGCCGGCGAGCTCTGTACCGTCTGCCAAAGTGGTCCGCGTATCGACCTCTGGACCTGATCTCGCCCTGCCTATGGCATCAAATCCTTCCAGCGAAAATCCAAAGGGATCGATGCGCGCGTGGCATTTGGCGCAGGCAGGATCTGCACTGTGTTGCTCGATGAGCTGCCGTTCGGTCAGGCCATCTGGTACGGTGTCGGGTAACTGCGGCACATTCTTCGGCGGACGTGGTAGTCGTTCACCCAAAATAACTTCGCTAATCCAGTTACCGCGCAAGATCGGGCTGGTGCGGGATGCTCCGGATTGTTTGGAAAGCGTCGCCGCCATCGACAAAATGCCACCCCGCCCAGTCGCCTGCGATCCGACTACTTTCCGCCATCCGCTGTCGGGGACGACTTCCAGGCCGTAATGTTCAGCCAACGCTGCATTGACAAACACGTGATCGGCGTCCAGCAATTCCAGAATCGAACCATCGCGATGCATTAAGTCGGCGACGAACCGTATCGCCTCTTCGTACATGGGTGAGCGCAAGGCAGTAAAAGTTGGAAAGACCGCTGCACTCTTTTCGTCATGCTGATCGAATTCGTAAATTTGCAACCATTGACAAGCAAATTCCGTCGCTAATCGCCGCGCGCGGTCGTCATTCATCATTCTGCGCGTTTGTTGAACAAGCACAGCGGGTTCGTGTAGTCGCCCTGCCCTCGCCAAGTTATTCAATTCCGAATCCGGAGCGGTTGACCACAAGAAATAGCTCAGGCGTACCGCGAGCTCGGAATCGGTTACCCGTCGAGTGTTGACGATGCCCGATTCCTCTGTCAGCGGATCGCCAACTTCAGCCCGGTAGAGGAACGCAGGAGCTACCAAGACGCGGGCGATTAGCAATCGCACTGCGGCCTCGTGAGTCAACTCATCAGCTCGCAGTTCAGCATACAGCCCGTCGAGACTTGCCTGCTCGTTCGCGCTGAGAGGGCGGCGAAAGGCTTGTTCGGCAAACCTGATGACAGCGGCCACGTGAGTGGGTTCGGCCTTGATCAACTCCCCTCGGAAGTCGGCGGCACGTTGCTTGAGAGGCTCGCGGAGCGGCTCGAAGGCGGAGGGATCAGCATCTTGAGTCGCAAACTGCCACAGTTGCTCAAACGCGTCAACCGAGAGCAATGCATCCTGGCTGGCAAAATGCAGTTCCTGCCAAAGCTGATCGAGTCGCGCACCTTCGGCATCGTCGAGCATCAAGCGTTTCAGTTGATCATCTTCGCGATAATACAACGTTAATGTCACGACTTCGTCCACCGGCACGATCTTCGCGTAGCACAGAGCACTGGGGAAGAAACGACGGAAATCGTCGAAGGCTTCGACGAATCGCTGTTTGGCTGGGCTGTCGTCCGCAACCACGATCGGCGCTGACAGGGACAGGCTGCGGTTGTTCGACGTCCACGCGCCACTCTTCACTCCCTCACGCACTCCAATCGCCTGCAAGCCCTCGAGGTGGGTTGGCTTCTCGGTCAGTATCTCGAATTGAA
>JBBQRC010000692.1:0-3400 GCA_038215215.1 Pirellulales bacterium | reverse complement strand
TCAATTTTAAAGCTTGTCTTCCCGACCGAGTTCGGTTTGAATCACGCAGTAATCAGTCTGAATCACGCAGTAAATCGAAAACGCTGCCGCGCGGTGTCGAATTCATGCGCTGAAAAGCTCCAATCTAATCGACTTGCGGCTTTCTACAATTTCTGTGGCCTAACTTAGCCTGGATTATCAGCCAGGGCGGGCAGGTTCCAGATACGAAAAAGCATGCTTTCACCACCGCTTGCAATGCAATCGCCGATCAGGGCAAAAGCCAGTGTATTTACAGGTCCAACGTGTCCAAAAATTAAATCGACTGCGGCGCCGAGAAGTGAAATTCAATCGAAAATGCTTGTCGAACTTTTAGTGCTTTACAACAGTAAGCATTTGGGGCATTGCAGTCGAAGCCAAGGTTGTCTTTATTCTTTCATCGCGGTGACAGACAAGGCGAAGGTGGCAGCAAAACATGCAGCCGCATTAATCGCTGCCATTTTAGCCCATTGAACATAATCGAACCTTTTAGCACCTTGATTAACCGTCCACCCGCTGAAACTTGCCCCGGGCGTTTTGGCGAGCTTAGCTTGGTTGACTTATTCGCCAAGTGGAGCCTCGGGACGGAAGTTGATCGATGACGCACTTTGCTAACTACGCTATCGAAATCCAAGACAACGCGGATGCATCCGCGTTGTTTGTTGGTTCTATTGGTCAAGCCAGTGCGGCTATCGAAACGAACGTCGAGTTTAGTCAGACTGCGGGCACGTTTTACGCAGAGCAGGTTTCCGTCACGAAGCAACAGCCGAAATTCCTGTTTAACAGTTTTGACATTCCGCAGATCCTTACCAATTTTGGGCTGGTTGGCCGTTCGATCGTTGATGGAGTTGGTAAGGTCGGAGTGGCACTTTACCAAGCGAAGTACAACGACTCGGTGCTGGCGTCGGGCTCTGTCCATCGACGCTTGCGGTTCCCGAAATCGTACGTGATGATGCGGCGCATGTCGGTCAGCCATCAGCAGGATGCGTCAATAGATATGGAGGGGATGGGGATTTTCGATGGCGCGAACTATCCGATCATTCCTCAAATCAACCAGGCGCTGCCGTCATTGCCCGTGTCCGGTGGGCGCTGGACGCTAGGTAAAATCGTCATCGGCAATGGCTCGAGTTCGGTGCCGATCAACTGCAAGACGCAACTCGATATTGATTTTGCTGTCGGCGCAGCGTCTTTTGGCTGCGATAGCGATCCGTGGGATTCGCATCTGTCACTGAACACGCTTCAGCCGCGCATTACGATCACTGGCTTTGATGTGGACGTCTTCCAGGAAGCGGCGAACAAAATCGGATTGCTGGGGATAGCCAATACCCATGCGCAGTCGACCATCTATCTGCGCAAGCGGAATTCAGGTCAATCGGGTTTCGTGGCAGACGGTACTGCCGAACATGTAAAAATCACCATGGATGGCCTGACGGTGGTCAATAACGCGCATAGCGGAACGGGCAATCAAGCGGCAAACACGAGTGTCGAAATCTATTGCAAGTTCGATGGCGTTAACGCTCCGATGATTTTCACTCCTAATTCAGCAATCACTTAGGCCACCATGACTGATTCAATAAAGATCACTGAAGTGCTTCAACCGGAAGATGTAGTTGCGCGGATTCGCGGCTGCAGTCTGGTTGAAGCCAAGCAACTGGTTGCCAAGCTCTCGAATGCCAATGAACTGCCGAAAGCGTACGACGAAACTATGGCGGCGATTGGTACTGAGGGCTTTGGTGCGAAGAAGATGCACCTCGATAGTCTGCTGGTTGTTCCGGAGACTGAAAAACCCGCCAAGGCAGATGAAACACCCTTGGAAGTCCAGCGTACCGAGAACGCTGAAGCTCAATAATTTCACTTTGGTGGATCTGGATGCGAGGTTGCGGTGGTCCAGATCTGCCTCAACCAAAAAAGTAGCGTCCCATGGGTTTTATTTACTTCTTGCCTGGTTGCAATGCACCGGAAGTTACCGACGAAGTACTTGCCAAGTACGGGTTGCAGCATATCAAGGATGCCAAGGACGCACTACTTACACGCGATGTTCTGCGCGGTATCGACGGCGCCAGCGGGAAAATGATTGGTAACAGTCGGCTAGTGGACGGTGCTGATGTCAAATTCGACGATACGGTTCAGTTCAAAGCGTTCCCGAAAAAGCATGCAGAATTGCGAGCCTACTGTTGCTGGCGAAAGTTGCCAGAGCCAACTCAACTTGCGCGCACTCGATTTCTGGATGGCCATGTCGTTGAGTGTGGCGGGTTGCAATGGACGCTGCCGGTAGCACGAGACATCTCTGGAGCTGCAACTTGCCGTTTGCCAGTGGTCTACGATCAAGACGAAGAAACCGGGGAATTGAATTCAGTTCGTATTCATCGCGACTATGCGAAACTTTGGACGCATTGCGAAGCGTACGCGCGCGCCTCCATCGATGCGATTGCAACCGCCACCGCCAACGGCGATCAAAACACCAAGTTTTTCATCAACAATCCGGATGAAGTTATTTGCGACGCATTCCAAGCCAACTACCACGTCAGCTTGCGAGAGCTCACGATCCTGGAGGTTATCGAGACAGGGACGCTCAAAAAAGTACTGGACGCCGTGCTTGATTTGCAGGGGATCGAGGAGCTAAAAAAAAGTCCGGCCCTAGATACTGGAAGTACCTCCGCTGGCGCTGTGCAGTCGTCAATGGAACTGACGTAGGCTATCTCCCGACCTATACCGACTGGCTGATGCTTGAAGCGGAGACGAGTGCTACATGACGATTGGTGTTGGATTTCAAGTTAGTTCTGACGTCGCGCAGTTCGTGCAGGAAATGCAAAAGGTCCAGTCTGCGCTCTCTGCTCAGAATGAAGCGCTGAAACGCCAAGCGATCACCAACGCACAAGCTCGTGAACAAGCCAAAGCGGATGCTCAGCAACGGCGGGACCAGGCTGCGGCAGAGCGCGAGGCAAACAAGGAACGCGAAAAAGCGGCGGCAATACTCAGGTCGATCGAAGAGCCGCTGGACACGCTCAATCGTAAGTCCGCTGAATTGTATGGACTTTTCGCAAAGGGCGCTCTCAACGCCCGCGAGCTACAGAAAACGCACGCGGCGATTTCCAACGAGTATTACCAGACCACCGATGCAGCCAAAGCTCTCGCTGCCGCCGAGAAGGAAAAGCAGGATGCGATCAGTCGCGGTATTCAAATTACCGCCAGTGCAGCCACTCCGCTCGACAAGTACAACGCCAAACTGGCTGATATTCAGCAGGCATTGGCGGCCGGAAAGATTGGCGCATCCGAATTTGCGAACGCTCATAAGAAACTGCAGTCGGACCTGGCAGCAGCGGATACCGAGGGTGCTCGTCAGCGTGAGCGAGCCAACAAGCTGCTGCGAGATTCTGAGAGTCCG
>JBBQRC010000691.1:0-3404 GCA_038215215.1 Pirellulales bacterium | reverse complement strand
AAGGTGATCCGCTGGCAGAGATCTACAGCCCTGAAGTCTACGCTGCGGTTCAGGAGCTCAAGGTCGCTCAGAGTATATCCGGCAGTTCGTTGGCTGGGATGGCTCGTGACAAGGTTCGCTTGCTAGGAATCGAGGACGCCGAAATCGACAAAATGCTGAAAGGCGGTGATGGCAAGTACCTTGTCGTCGTTCGCTCTGCCGTTGACGGTCAAGTGATTCAGAAAAAGATCCAACAGGGTTCGACGGTCAGCGCTGGCCAAATGCTTTTTGAAATAGCCAATCTTGATTCGGTTTGGATCGAAGCGGAAATCTATGAACGCGACTTGTCAATGATTCATGAGGGGCAGCAGATCGACGCCACGGTCGAAGCGTACCCACAACATGTATTCAAGGGCCAACTGAGTTTGATCTATCCGGAGTTGAACACTTCGACGCGGACCAACCGCGTTCGCTTTGATGTCGACAATTCAGAACGTTTGCTACGAGCGGGCATGTACGCAACCGCAATGCTGACGACGCCAGTTCAGGAAACAGAACCGTTTCACACAACGCTTGTCTCCACGCAGACGATACCAAGCGAGCCGGCGGTAGCGATAAAGCGTCAGGACGTTTGTCCCGTCACCGGAGCGAAGCTTGGTAGCATGGGAGATCCTGTTTCGTTTCAAGCCGCTGGTCAGACGGTTTACCTTTGCTGTGCCGGCTGCGAAGGTGCAATCCAGCGCGATCCAGAGAAATATGTTTCGCGGATGCGAACGGTTTCGAATGAAGGAGTCTTGAGCGTTCCAGAAACCGCAGTGATCGACACCGGTGACCAGAAGATCGTCTACGTGGAACGTGAACAAGGCGTCTACGAAGGTCTCGAGGTTCAACTCGGTCCAAAGTCCAATGGTTACTACGCGGTGATTTCTGGTTTGCTTCCTGGCGACAGGGTTGCAGCTTCCGGCGCATTCCTCATTGATGCAGAAACGCGACTCAATCCCGCCGCATCCGCAAGCTACTTTGGTGCCAGCGGCAATCCATCTAGCGGTACATCTCCTGATGCTGCCGATGCAAACGGTTCTCTCTTGCCTCGCCCCGCTACGGGGAAAGGGGCTGAGGATCGTTCTGTCTCCCCTCGCCCCGCTGCGGGGAGAGGGGCTGGGGATAGTTCTGTCTCCCCTCGCCCCGCTACGGGGAGAGGGGCTGGGGGTGAGGGGCTAAAATCAACAACAAAAACATCCCAATTGACCGCTGACGAACTCGCGGAAATCGCCAAACTCTCCGAAACAGACCAATTACTTGCCAAGCAACAAGTGTTATGCCCAATCACCATGGAACGGCTCGGTTCAATGGGAGTTCCCCTAAAAGTGTTGGTCGGTGACGATGCAATTTTCGTGTGCTGTGCGGGTTGCAAGAAGGGCGTCTTAAGGGATTCGGATAAGTTGCTGAAACAGGTGCGCCAGTGGCGGGCGGCCAACCAGTGATATGATTGAAAAAGTTGTCGAATACTCGATTCGCAATCCGCTGATCGTTCTATTCCTATCGATCGGTGTCGCCATCTGGGGTTTACACGCCGTAATCAATACACCCGTCGACGCGATCCCAGACTTGTCAGAGAATCAAGTCATTGTGTTTGCCGACTGGGCTGGTCGTAGCCCCAAAGAAATCGAAGACCAAGTCACTTATCCACTGTCGGTGAATTTGCAAGGTTTGGCGGGCGTCAAGGCGATTCGCGCGACGAGCGAATTCGGCTTCTCGATGCTCAATATCATCTTCGAAGAAAATGTCGAGTTCTACTTCGCCCGTCAGCGTGTCTTGGAAAAGCTGTCCGTCGCATCGACGTTTCTGCCTGACAGCGTGGAACCATACCTTGCACCCGATACGACGGCGCTTGGCCAAATTTTTTGGTATACGGTCGAAGGCAACGGTTACGACATTGGTCGCCTGCGCGCGATTCAAGATTGGTTCGTAAAGTATCAGCTTTACAGTGTTCCAGGCGTTGCTGAAGTTGCCTCGGTCGGTGGCTTCCCGATCGAATATCAAGTCGACGTCGATCCCAACAAGCTGCGCTCGTACGGACTAACGCTGGGCGAGTTATACGGAGCGGTCGCGCGTTCCAATTCAGCCGTTGGCGGGCGAGTCATCCAAAAAGGCAATTCGGAATACTTGGTCCGCAGTACGGGCTGGATCGAGTCGCTTGATGACGTAGAAACAACGGTCATCAAGTCGATTGGCGGCACTCCGGTCCATGTCGGCGATGTCGCAACAGTGCAATACGGTTCCGCGCAGCGGCGAAACGTTTTGGAAAAGAATGGCAATGAAGCCGTCGGGGGTGTCGTACTGATGCGGTTCGGCGAAAATCCGCTGGTCGTGACCGATCGCATCAAAGAAAAGATCGAACAATTGCAATCTGGGCTTCCTGAAGGCGTTCGTATCGTTCCGTTTTATGATCGTACGCGATTGATCAACAACGCGATCGAAACGGTATCCCATTCATTGATCGAGGAGGCGATTGTCGCCAGCGTCGTAATCTTTCTTGTAATGTGGCATCTGCGAAGTGCGCTCATCATCTGCATCATGCTGCCTATGTCGGTGTTGGTGTCATTCATACTCATGCGCCAGCTCGGCATCTCATCAAACATTATGTCGCTTTCGGGTATCGCCATTTCGATTGGTGTGCTGGTTGATGCGGCAATCGTGATGGTCGATCAAGGAGCCCATACGCTTCATGAAAAGTTTGGTGACGAACCAGTCAGGGGAGATACGCGTGCGTTGCTAACTCCAGCACTTCGTACCGTCGGACGTCCGATCTTTTTCTCGCTGGCGATCATGATCCTCAGCTTTGTGCCGGTATTTGCATTGACTGGCATGGAAGGCAAGATGTTTCATCCGCTAGCCTACACCAAGTCATTCGCATTAATTGGAGTTTCGATTCTTGCCATCACTCTTGTTCCGGCGATCATTCCCTGGATGTTGCGTGGGCGCATTCGACACGAGTCCGATAGTTGGCTGGTTCGCCGTGTGATTGAAATTTACCGACCGGTATTGAACTTCGTGATGGATCACCCCTGGCCTGTCGTTTGGACAGTCTCGGTCATTTGCATTCTCGGTTCCATTCCTGTAGGCTCAAAGCCAGTGTTTCTTGTCGCGTTGACGTTGGCGTTAGCAATGGCGGCTTGGGCGTCGTGGGGAGAAGAGGAATCGTTTCGCAAACACTGGAAAGCGGTCACCGCACTATGGTTTGCTTTGATTGCCTTTCCAGTCGGAATCGGTATTGCTCGCGGCTGGACGCCAACTTGGATCTCGCAATCACTCGCTGATAATCGTTGGCTGTTCGCGGCAGCGGCTCTTGTCACCATCGCCTTGCTCAGCGGAACTATCGTCCGCCTGTTTTCACAACTTCGTTATGCAGCCACAGTGACGAT
>JBBQRC010000690.1:0-3420 GCA_038215215.1 Pirellulales bacterium | reverse complement strand
AAGCTAGTGTACCGCTTTTGTGCTTGGCGCAATTGAATCGACAGGCAGAGGATAGCAAAGATCACCGACCCCGGTTGAGTCATTTGCGAGAATCCGGCGCGATCGAACAAGATGCCGACGTGGTCATGTTCGTGCACCGTGAGGAATATTACCACCGCGGCGATGAAGCTTCACAATATGCCGGTCAAGCCGAGATCATTATTGCCAAACAGCGGAACGGTCCCGTCGGCGAAATTGAATTGACATGGGAAAAAGAGTTCACCCGTTTTTCAGACCGTGCGCCCGGCCGGCATGCTGAATTCGATCAATACTCTGATTTTCAGACTCCGGGTGGTTACTGAGTCAACTGACTTATTTTGGGACGACGCCTCGCCGCAACTGCGACACAGCTCCATCACTTGCCAACCACTCGATACCGCTGCTCGATTACCACGAACTCAAAACCAGCCGAATTAGACTGTGATTCGAAGACCGTCTTCGCGATCTCAGCGACCTTGCTGTGTCCTTTGGTGTTCGCATATTTCATTTCGCTTTGAACCAACCGATCCTCAAGTTCCTTAGGAATGAACTTGAGCAGCTGACGACTTTGTGTCTGGACCGACGCGTTGCCGAGTAGCTGTCTGTCGAAGGCCACGAGCGGACCTTCTGTCCGCCACATGAAATACAGTCGCTTCTCCTCGCCCCCTTTGCCGGCCCGCTTTTGCGGAGTACCTGAAAAACCAGAGGCGTAATCCACCAGTGGGCTGTTGCCAATGCATCCAAGTTCGATCTTGTAGAAATCGAGTTGCGACGCGTAAGCCTTGATGTCTTTCGCCTGGAATTTCAAATCCCATCGCTCAAAACGGGGCACGATGTCGTCCCCTTCGCCCAGCGGACCGGGTGGGCGACTATCTCCGCGACCAGTCCCCGCCGTCGATGCCAACGCGTTCGAATCGATGGAATCCACGGCCGCCGCCACGCTGGACGCAGCATCCGTCACTGCTTCTAGCGTCTCGGCCAAGGTTGGCTCTGTTAGCTCTTCGACCTCCTCAGCGCCAGGAGGTTCGATGTCGCGTTCAAAGCCTTCCGCGTGATCGCCGCGACCCGCGACACGTTCTTCTTCAATCTTGATATCACCCGCCTTCCAGGTGAAAGTGGTTGTCAGCCACATCACGAACAATAAAAATACGATCAGCCCGACAATGACCAGCATACTCATCAGTAGGCTGGCTACGACATCCACTTTCTGCGTCTGCAGAGTCCGTGTGCCAACTGCATCATGCATACTTGTTTCAGTGTTACTGGCAGTACTCATAACGCGAGTTTCTTAGAGTAGTGAATCTAGATGACGGGAGGACGCAGGACACGGTTGGATCACTGAGCGACAAAGACGTAATCGGGGCGAAGTCCCAAATACCACTCTTTCCAGAACTTCTCCGCCGCCTGCTTCTGCTCGACTTTTGGATTGTATTTCAAGTTGCCAGCGGTCAACTTACGACTGAGCAACCGCAAGCTCTCTTCAGCGATCATGGGCACTGCCGGATCCAAATCCATCAACGCGTAGATCAACTCGGGAGCTTGATTGACATCCTCGCTGCGACCGAGTAGTTTGGCAGCCAATTGACGAGCCTTGTAGTCGCGACTGACGAGTAAACGCGAGAGCCGAGTTACCTGTTCCTTCCGCAGTTTGGGGTCCTGACTCAATTGCAAATTTTCGGGGAGCAAGCCGACTTCGACATTCCCGCCCGCGTTACTTTCCATCATGGACAGTAGGTTTTCCACGGAGGCTTCCGCGTCGTTAACGATGCGATCGCCCACTCGACGGATCGAACTCAGGTCATCCGGCAAACCATAGCCACCGCCCAAGAGCCCCTCATTGAGTTTTCCGATGGACTTCTGCGTGCTGCGAATCAAGAAAAGAGCCGCGAAACTTGTGCAAATGTCATCGCCGTAATAGTCCGCCTTTTTGGCTTGACTCCACGAGCCGTTAGCCTCTTGTGAGCTGAGCAGCTCCTCAACCCCCTGGTTATACCAAGCGGGGCTCTTATTCTGCTTGGCATTGGCTACTTCCATGAAGCTCTCGTAGCGTTCTTGGGAATAACGCCAGTAGTAATACCAGTAGCCACCGGGGAAGTCATGCGTGTTTTGATAACGCTGGGCCAGTTCGATGGTGGGCTCAATATCGGCGCGAGTGATCGTGATATTCTTGCGCTCCGCCCGCTGCTTTTTGATCAGATCGGTGCGCACGAAAGCTTCGGGAATACCCTCGTTTTCATCGTTGCGTTTCATTTCGCGAAAAAAGCCCAAGATGTCACCGGCAATCAGGACCGCACTTGCACCCGCAGTGGCCAAGCTCTTGCCGACTCGCGAATCTTGCACTACTAGCGGCCCGTTGGAAATGACTCCTTCATACCCCCAGGCACCCGAAGGATCATGGGTTGCTCTGAGGTAACGCAGACACGCTTCAACTGACTGAGGCGGAACATCCAAGCCAATCTTGTACATCATCCACATTGCCAACATGGCGTACTGTACTTGCGAAGTATCCCCCACTGCCTTGCCCGGGTAACCAAAGCCACCGTGAGGTTTTTGTGAACGCAGTAGAAATTCGAGGATCTGCTCAAGCTGCGGACGATATTTCTCTTGGTCGACATCCGCCAGCAACAGGGCCGCAACGCTGATCGCGTAAATGATCTTGCTTTCACCGGCCCCGCGATAATTGGCCAATCCGCGCGTCATCTCAAGCGCCGTGTTAAGCCCAGTCGTCACATTGGCTTGGTTCGCATCTCCGGTAATTTTGTGCAGCGTGTAGGCGATTAAGACGCTGTTACCTCCGTCATATTCCCCTTTCATCGGGACCGTAGCGAGATACTTTGCGGCGAGGTCAACCGCCGCTCGTACGCGTGGATGCTCGGGTGAATACTGCGCCCGCAAGCTCGATCCTGACAACATCACAATCAAACAAGCCACAATCGTAACGGCACGCCGCCAAGCCAAATAGCGCTGAGTATTCATAGCTACAGAATTTTCATAAGTACAGGTTCGCCCAAGAATTAAGTCTTCTGGGGTTGGACGATTCATCGCCGCGGCCGTCCCACCGCCGCAGCCCGTGAGCAGCTCTGTATTATGAGCGGTCGCAGGGTTTGGGAGCAAACGGAAGTCGTCATTTTAAGAGAGTTTTTTGAATTCCGTTTAGCTCCCGGCCAACTGGAGACGCGTTTAGGTTCCGTTATCCCGTTGACAGCCCCAATTTTCCTCCCTAGCATACTCACTCTTAGGTAAGAAACCTGTGGAGCATCCGTGTTCCCAGTTTTCGGCCAGGTAGCTCAGTTGGTAGAGCAACGGATTGAAAATCCGTGTGTCGCCGGATCATTCCCGGCCCTGGCCATTTCAAGAAAAACCCAGCGAATCATTGGAAAACCTGACCACCTGCAAGCTATT
>JBBQRC010000689.1:0-3421 GCA_038215215.1 Pirellulales bacterium | reverse complement strand
GTCGTTGACGAAATTAATAATCCCCTGTTCAAAATCAGCCAGGGAAATATCCGTATTGATGCGTGCGATCAGCACACCGTTATACACGCCAACGGAACCATTTGGCCCCGCAATACGATTGAATTCGACACCAGCACCTTGGAGCAAGGGTTGCCGGTATTCGGCCTGAAACCAGCCTGTAAAGGCACCCTGGAATAAGCGATTGGGTGAGTTTGCATTGTCGTAGGTGACATTTTGGCTGGCGGCAAAACGTGCCCCGGTGGCCGTTCGTTTGGCGATTTCGTAGGTGAACACGGACGCATCTTGCTGGGTATTAAAAACCTGGAACTGGGATAGAATCGGATTGACCGCGATATTGACGGGACGATCGTTTTTCTGCCAGTAAAGTTGTGAGGTTACTTGAGCGTCAAAAGCAGCCAGGGCGGCCATAACACCTGCCTGCGGATTGGATTCGATCAGGGCAGGGTTGTAAACAGTTACGGCTGTCGCGGGTGCTTGGACAACGCTACCGCCCAGGCTGCGCAAAACGCTGTTGTTCTGCAGTGCGAATTGGATCGCTTCCGCCAATTGCAGTTCACGTGTGACCAGATCGGCAGGATTCTCCAACGCCAATGGCATTGGAGTTGCTACGACGGCTGGTGACAGGCACGATTTGACATTCGGATATTCGATGTCCGTTGATACGGTCCTGTAGTAGCTAGGCGATGCCGATTCCTGGAAGTGGAAATGGTGAACCTTCGCACAGCCCGCTCCGATTGCCAGTGCGGCGCTCAACCAGCTAAGTAGGCGATATCTTCCGATGGATCGCATTCGACATCTTCCTTGATTATCTTGGCCGTCAGAGTTGTTCTTCAGCTACTGGCGAAGAACCTCCTCGCAGCTCCGCCAACACAAAAAAGCAGCGATGATGAGTCGCCACCTTTGAGCCCGGAAACCACGATTGCCACTAAACTCTGTGGGCTGATACTGACTTGGTTTAATCGGTATCGGCGGCACAATGCTCGCGAATCGAATTACCTCTCCACATCGGACGGTAAGAGCTATTGCAAGCACTGTTGCAAACGGAAGAATCGGTAAACTTGAACAACTCCCACTGAGGCCGACGGCGCCTGAGGGCACTCACTTTGAGCCGCTGGCACGCTAGAGTGCGGTCTGAAAGGCTATTAATCACTTGCGATCCGGCCCTCATGCTAGCGCATTGAGGCTCAAAATCTATAAAGTGAGTGGCAATTGACTAGCAATGACAGTCGGAAGCTGAGAAGCCCAGAAGCCCGGAACTACGACTTTTTGACTTCTACGGTTGTCCGTTCGGTCTCGAATCTAGAGCGGGCGTCGACAAACGCAATGGTGGCTAGATAAAGCCCAAAGAAGGAAGCAGAGAAAAATAAGTTTCCGAGCAAAGTCGGCGTGGCCCCTTGCCAAAAGGACAGATAACAGCCAACAAACAGAGCCAGCGCGGCCACGGAACTTACATGTGGTGGATGCGGCACTAACCGCACGACAATGGTGGTGAGGGAAAACGCAAACGAGAATAGACGTGGTTGCTGATTCATAACCGCGGATACTTAAAGTGATCGACTGAACGGCCCGAGCAACGGGTCAATCCCGTGTTTCTGGTAAGCGGCCACACTGGTCTCAGTCAAGCTTTACAGACTGTCTTGAATTGACCGATTCGGCAAGATGGAGCGGTTTTGCCCCTGTCGCTCACGGGGCACCTTTGAGCCGATTGATTGGAGTGGCGAGTTATAGTGGGGCGGCGACCCAGAAGCCGGCAGCCGAAAGTACCTCAACCGTGGCGGCGCGCCGGTCCCAAGGGAGATGGTCTTTGAGCACGGGTGCAGGAGTGCCTGGGCGGAAATGACCCAACGAATAGCGAGGCTCGCATGGGGGATGCATCGTCGTCAGATAGGGTAAAAGTGGCAGGGTCGAGAAGAACTTAACCCCGGAAACCAAAGGTTGCGCACATCCCCATCGAACCTGACCGTGATGTTCGAGCATGGCATCTTCGAAGTAAGGAGGGAAATGACAGATATCGGCGGGTTGCCAGGCAACCTGATTGAAGGGCATTCCGCGCATCACGCCATCGGGCATTCCAATTTTGGGCGGTGCGCGTCCTGCGGCAATATCGTCGGGCAACTCTCCTTCGGTCGATATGTTGACCGAAGGAACAGCAAACTGTATCTCCCGCGACAATATCTCCTCAATTAGTTTCGAATCCATGTCGCCCGTCACCTTTTCGTCACCATGCGACGCAGGATCTGCAACTAATTTCGCAGGGCTATCGCTAGGACTCTGCTCCAGTGCGGGATTGGTGGGTGGCTGCAGTTGAGGCTCTGCCAACAGCACCCGGCGTGAGGCAACGCGAGTACTGCCGCTACCCATCAATTGCACGGTGATCGCGGCTGTGGCAGGCTGGGCAACCGCCACGCTCTTGATCTGAAGTTCGGGACTGCCCACCCGGTGGCTGATTTGCGCGGTGGCGCGGTCAGCCAGGAACGACCCGGAAAGTACAACGCAGCAGAATCCAACGCGAAAGCGCAGAAAGGACTTTGGGCCACAAGCGGTAGACGTTAGTGACATGATCTAAATTTCTCCAGCTTCCATGCTGTACTCGTAAACCCGCTGCCCGGGATAATTAGACTCCACTTTATAGAATTCGGTCCGATCGCTTAACTGCATCAAGATGTTCCACGATCTCGTTACAATCGTCAAAACCTGATTTGCTAAGTCGTCGTAATATTCCGCCTACCGCCCACTCGATTGTGCCTCAATGCAATCAATTCGCCTCAAAAATATCTGCCGAGCATTTGGGGAAACGCGCGCATTGGATGATGTCAATTTCGAGCTCGCTGCTGGCAAACGCATGGTGCTTATTGGTGGGAGTGGGGCTGGGAAAACCACGTTACTCCGGGTTATCGCCGGCTTGGAGCCCGTCGATCGCGGTACGGTTTTCATTAACGATGTGGATATGACCGCAACTCCAGCGCATCAACGCGGTATCGCTTTTCTTTCGCAAGACTACGCCATTTATCCGCAGCTTGACGTGCTGCGGAATCTTCACGCGGCCCTCGATCCCCTAAAGCCCAGCCCGTCGCAACGGGCGGAGCGCATTGAGAAAGCGCTGGAATGGTTTGCACTTGGTTCATTAACCAGTCGGCGTCCGGCCCAGCTTTCCGGAGGCCAGATGCAACGTGTCGCCCTGGCCAAAGCGCTCGTGCGCCGTCCACATATACTGGTCCTCGACGAGCCTTTCAGCCAACTGGACCCAGTGCTTCGCGAGCAGAGTCGTCAACTCATTTTGGCGACCACGCAGGCATTCGATATGACACTGATCATGGTCACGCATGACGCGCTCGACGCGCTGCGAATTTCCGACCAGCTCGCGGTACTGGAACGAGGTAGGCTTGTCCAATGCGATGTG
>JBBQRC010000688.1:0-3428 GCA_038215215.1 Pirellulales bacterium | reverse complement strand
TGGGGTAACATGGCTTTCGGCAGGTCGCGAGCTACGGGGTCACCAAGGTTGCGGTGACTGCCGCGAATATGCATTGGCAGACTGACATAGACCTTTCCATCCTGCACGCCCATCGCCGAGGGCTCATCAGGAGCACTGCTTTCCAGCAACCTCGCGTCCTCCAACAAGCGGTAGTACTCTGCGAGGGTCGTCTCGTCGAAAGCAAACTCTGGTTGTGGAGGCACCGCTAAAAATCCTGAAGGATCGTTTAATGCCACTCGTGCTTGTTCCAGTCTCGCGTCGGTGAGGCTGTTGACTTTCGGATCTTGCGCTCGCGCGGCCGTCAGCGCACTTTCGACCTCTGCAAATAGATCTTGATAGTAGTGCTCGATGTTGGTTGAGACATTTGCCCGCGCGGCCAAAATCAGCTTCTGATCGCATTCACTTTCAGCAGCCTCGATTTCGTCGACCAACTCCGCTGCCGGCGGGGATCCGATTGAGTCCGCTACCGGCGCGTTGTGCTGGCTGACGAGGTCTGAACCGGACTCCGCGACCGCCGCTCGCAATTCATGCCATTTGCTGAAGAGCGGATCGTCGCGGTGGTATTCCAAATGCAGGCGACAATAGTGCAGGATGCGTGGATGCAACCCCTGTGGTTTGGCGACTTCGGTAACTTCACCCAGCGTAGCCGTCGCTTGCAAGAGGGCGGCGGCGGCGAGATACTGCGCAGCTTTGGTTTTCGCTTCAATCCGGATTTTGGCGACCGCTGCATTTTTGTAGCTGCTCGCCGCGGTGTTTTTGGCGGCAATTTCCGCGTCGATTCGCTTAAGTTGCTCCTGCTCTGCCGGAGTTGCAAAGGAATGCTCATGCCAGTGCTTGATCGCCCCGGTATTGGACAGTCCAAAGGTCTGCGTGCTCTTAAAGATAGCACCCAGCGCGTAATAATCGCGCTGCTTGATGGGATCAAATTTATGATCGTGACAGCGCGCACAACCAAGGGTCATCCCTAAAAAGGCTTTCCCTGTTGCATCTATTTGTTCATCGATCGTGTCCATGGTGAGCTTCTCGCGATCGGGTTCGGCCAAGACCTTGGCACCGAGCACCAGGAAGCCAGTTGCGGTCAAAGTTTCGCGGTTAGCATCCTGGAGCAGATCACCGGCCAGTTGTTCGACCAGAAAGCGATCGAAGGGTTTGTTGGCATTGAAGGAGTCGACCACGTAATCGCGATACCGCCACGCGTTGCCAAAAGCAAGATTTTCATCTAATCCGTTTGAGTCGGCGTAGCGGGCAACGTCCAGCCAATGACGTCCCCAGCGTACGCCGTATTGCGGTGAAGCCAGCAACCGATCGACCAGTTGCTCGTAAGCGGCCAGCGACTCGTCGGCCACAAACGCGGCCACTTGTTCGGGAGTGGGTGGTAGACCAGTGAGGTCAAACGTGATACGCCGCACCAACGTCTGCCGATCGACTGGGGGTGCCGGCTCGAGACCCGCCGTTTCAAGCTGGGCGAGTAAGAAAGCATCCACTGGCGTGTACACCCAGTCGGCGTTTTTGGGCTGCGGAACCGTTGGGTTCCCCACTGGCTGGAAGGACCAAAACTGTCGCCCCTCGGCAATGCTCATACCCTGTGGCCCAGCCTCAAGCGGAGTCGCCTCAGTTCGCGGATCGGGCGCACCCAGCTCGACCCACCGTACCAACACACCAATCTCTGTTTCCGTCAATTTACCTTTGGGAGGCATCTGCAAGTCAAGATTTTCGTAGCGGATTGCAGTGATCAACAGACTTGCCTTCGGATCGCCACTGGCTAGCGACGGCCCGGAATCGCCGCCAGCGCGTACGGCATGGCGCGAGTCGAGTCGCAAACCGCCGCTGGCTTCCTTCGCGCTATGGCACTCGTAGCATTTAGCGACCAGCAGCGGACGCACTTCCTTTTCGAAGAACTCAAGTTGTTCGGAAGTTAAATCCTCCGCCAACGCGGCAGAGTCAGCAGGTGCGATCACAAGCCAGAACGTCCAGGCGATCAGCAATTGCAATGGAAGCCAAAAACAAGCGGTGCTTGGGTTCATGCGTACGAAGCCATTTTCAGCGTGCGGGGGCGTGTTGGGGGCCAACATGGAAACTGGTGCCTCCACAGGCTGCTTGAAAGGTGGGCTGATGTCGATGTAACCCTATTGTCACGCCTGACGAGCACGGCGTCAAATCGGCTGCGGGTTTAAACAGATCACCCTTCCGCACAGTCATTGATCGAACGATCCAAAACGGGGCCAAACGCCGCGAACGCCCGTTTCGATTGTTTTTTGCTAAACTGGGAGGCGGTGGCGGGCTGCGAGGACGATCTACGCGGCAAATCCCTAAGAAATTGAAATTCCTGAGAAATTGCGTGAACTTGGGAATAAACCTCGTGGCCCGTTGGTCTTAACCCATTAAGAAAGCACGAAGATTGGCGGATTCCGTTTCGAGCGATGATGGCGGGGAAGATCATCTCATGGTTGCCAAAACCCCGCCCAGCAGCTTATTACCCAGCAACATGTCACCCAGTAACTTGACCGCCGACGAGCGACTCGTACGGGTCAACCAGTTGGTGGAACGGTACCATGAGCTGTTGTTTCGTTATGCCTTTCGATTGAGCGGTTGCCGGGCGACGGCAGAAGATATCGTCCAGGATGTTTTCCTGCGTGCATTTCGCGCGGTGGATCAGTTGCGGGATGTGGCCGCGGAGCGCGGTTGGTTGCTGGCGATTACCCGCAACGAGTTTGCACGCTGGTGCCGTACTGCCGTTCAGACGCGCGAACGCCTCGAGGCCGAGGGGGACTGCGTCGATGTGGAAGAAACCGATGTGCTCGAAATCGAGCGGCGAGATTGGGTGCAAGCGGCACTCGATCAGTTGCCTTTGGAATTTCGAACGGTTGTGCTGCTGTATTATTTTGAACACCTAAGTTACACGGAGATTGCGGAGCAATTGGAATTGCCAATTGGGACCGTGATGAGCCGCTTGAACCGTGCCAAAGGGCACTTACGTCGCTGCCTTGACGCCTTAGCCCTCCCTCACTGAGACCATGAACGTGCCACATGAACGTGCCAGAGCAATTCCAGGATGAAGTCGATCGGCGTCTACTGACTGCCTTAGAGGGGGTGGAGATACCAGCCGGTCTCAAGGCAAGATTACAGCATGCCCTAGCAACTGCAGCGGCAGAGGAAGTGTCAGGGCGCGTGCAACTTGTTACCCCCAGTGTTAAGCCGTTACCGGCTGTCCGTTCAGCACGATTCAATCGCCGGAACTGGATCGCGGCGGTGGTGGCTGCTGGAATTGGTGGGAGCCTGCTCAGTTACCGCAGTCTGACGCAACCCCTCAGCCAATCATGGCTAGTGGAAAGCTGCGGGGGATTGCTGGCTCAGATCAAACCAGATGGATCAAGTTGGCAAGCTTTTGATAGTCGAGCGGTTCATAA
>JBBQRC010000687.1:0-3428 GCA_038215215.1 Pirellulales bacterium | reverse complement strand
ACGTTGTAAAGTGTGCGCCGCGGCAATGGGTGCCAGTTGAAGTCCCTCTTGCTCCAGGCGCCTTCTCACCAGCGCATCAATCGGATGCTCCAAACTATTCGCAGGTAGCGAAACTTTTACCGGCAACTCAAACGCCCAATGCTTTCCCCATACTGCGCCATGCTCGATCCAGCGTTGCAGAATGTCGATCTGCCGGGCGGTAAGCGGCTGCTTGTGCGACTCCGGGGGAGGCATCATCTCAACGGGATCGTGGGTGCGTACGCGCGCCAGCAATTCGCTGGCCGCCGGCTGCTCCAAGGAAATCGCCTGCAGTAAGTGCTCGCGTTCGTCCAAACGCAAATCCGATTCACGTTTCGATGAATCGGGACCATGACAGGCAAAACAGTTTTCAGACAGGATGGGCAAGACGTCGCGACCAAATTGCGGCGGGTCGGCAGCCACACCCCATGACGGCAGGCTGACAACCAGCCACACGGCCATCGCGCTCATTGTTTGTCGCGTGCGACTGTGTAGAGAGAATGCATTGTTAGACACGATAAGCACCTCGGCATAAGTTATCTGGCATAATGTTGTTTAACCGCGTGGGCATCGCCCCGCGTTTTTCGGCACAATCGCGGCCCGATGGGCACGCGGTTAAACGAAGAAACTTCTGCAGAGGTGCTTAGGTTCGACTCATTTCAACACGGATTCAATCCTAGCGGGCTGTCCAACCACCGTCGACCGTCAACAGGCTGCCAGTGGTGTAACTGCTCGCTGGGCTGGCCAAGTAAATGGCAGCTCCCTGAATCTCTTCAAGGTTACCCCATCGTTCAAAGGCGGTAGCACCTATGATAAACTTCTTCGCCTCTTCGGAATCTTTGATCGGTTCGTTGATCTCGGTTAAGAAGGGGCCGGGGCAAATCGCATTGCAGGTAATGTTGGACTTGGCTAGTTCTAGTCCCAGCGCGCGCGTCATCTGCACCACCGCACCCTTGCTGGTTGCATACGGTGTGCGATTGGCCAGTCCTACGACCCCCAGCGTGCTGGCGATATTGATGATCCGGCCGTAGCTGGCTCGTTTCATAATCGGCACCACCGCGCGACAGGCATTCCAAGTCCCATTCACGTTAGTCTTCATGACTTCATCGAACTGCACCGGTGTCAGCTCGTCGATGGGGCCGCGTATATTGATCCCGGCACTATTAATCAGGATATCAATCCGCTGCCAATGATCCATGGCCACTTGCATGGTCTGTTCCATCGCAAGGCTGTCCGTCACATCGGCTGTGTGCCCTACCGCGTCGACTCGATATTGCTCCGAGATTGCGGCGGCGGCTTCCATCGCTTCATGGCCTTTGCGACTAACCAGCAGGACCCTCGCGCCGGCTGAGGCCAACCCGGCCGCCATGGCGAGCCCCAGCCCTTTGGAACCGCCGGTGATCACCGCTACTTGCCCATCGAGTCGAAATTGTTGGATACCAGGAAAATCAACTTTGGGTGCAGGCATGAGCGGCTTTCAGCGTCGCGAGTGAGGCGGGAGGGGTATGGGGAAAGTCAGGGAAGGGATGTGGGCGCGGTACGACCCGTCTGTGTAGCAGGCAACTGGGTAGCAGGCAGCTGGGTAGCAGTCCTCTGTGAAAACCCAGTTTAAGTCAATTTTGCGGCGATTGCACGGCTGCCACGCACAGCCCAACGCCTAAGTCAGCTCTTCGATGCTGTAGAGAATGCGGTCGACGATTTCATCCGAGGTGGCGGGATTGAAAAACACCGCTTTCCAAGCAGGAATTTCGAATCCATGTGGGTTATAGCCGTAGTTGGTCGTAAAGCCGAGTTTGGCATCCAACTTAGAATCCATCATCTTTTCACGTTTGTCGAAAAGGCTGCGAATTTCTCCAAAAAACCTGCGGCTTTGCTCGACGGTCAACTCGCCCGCTTGCAACCGGTCGAAGATCTCGCGGGCGTTGCGCCCCTTGGGCAGCACCCACCAATTCACACTGGCACCCACCGTGTCGCGATTCAAGACGCGACAGAAGTCAAGCTTTTGCAAACCTTGCTTAAGTCGTTCGGCCAATTCGAGACTGCGGCCGATGAGCATCTGCCAACCGGTCAGACCAATCCCATTCAGTGAAGCCATCACGCTATACGGACCGATGCCAGGACGTGAACATTCGAGTGTAAACAAGGCTGGATCACGTCGTCCATCGGCTTCCGAAAAATAGGGAGTGTCATGAACGCTGCGCGACAGGTAACGCAAGTCGTCGCGGCGATTGACGATGAACGCGCTCGATGGATAGTGGCCTCGTCCCATTTTGTGAAAATCCAAAGTCACGCTGTCTGCATATTGCAGTCCGAGACAATGCTGACGCACTTGCCGCACAATTTCTAACAACCGCGGCGTGAACTGAAGTGGATTCCCTTCCACGTTGTATTCAGTGAGAAACGTTAAGGCCCAGCCCACCGCGGCATCAACGTGCAGTTGTGGAGTCGGTTGGCCGTATTGGCCCGCCAACTCGTCGATCAAGCGGCGGATACCCGCCACATCATCCAAGCCAAATCCATCCGTAGTTCCAAAGGTGGCCACAACGTAAGCGACCCTAGTCTGTTGTTGGTACAGTTCGCTCAGCCTGTCGCGCAGCAAGTCCAACCGCATGGCCAAGTTTTCATCAGTGGGAATCTCAATTAATTGCTCTGTGCCCAAGCCGCACCAACCGGCGATCGTGAGATTCGAGTAGTGACTAGCACTCGAGCAGATCCCCACAATGCGATTCCCCCCCAGTCCTTTGTGCATTGCCCCCGGCACCGTCTTTTCAATCCCGATCTTGGCTCCATACAAATTCGAAATTGTGCCACCAATCGTAAACACACCCCAAGGATCTTGAGTGTGATAGAAGATCAAGTTGGCCAACGCCGTCACCGCTTTGACCTCTAATTCGTTGGAACGCTGGCTATAACGATCAGTGCACAGATTCGGATTTTTCAATAAACACGCAAATGCACCAATTAAAGAAGCGTGATTGGCTGGTCCGCGAACGTTTTCGACATGCAGCGGGTTATTCCAGCCATCTGTGCCCCAGAAATATGGGAAAATTGCATCCCGCGCGTCCTTGAGATTGCCTGGCAGTAGATGGATTTCCGGATTGGCTTGTGCGGTCTCATAATTTTGCGACATTATCCGGGCCGGAGACTGGGCATCCTCAGCCACCGCCGCCGACAAGAGCTCATCCAAGACGGAGAGAATAGCAGGCTGGTCCCACTGAAAAAAGGTTTCTACGAGCTTGCGATATTTCTCGCGATCCACTTTAACTACTTTCTTGTGAGCTGAACAAACTGCAGCCTGATTCGAATGGCACGGGGTTAAGCAGATCTCGCTCCCTCTCCCCCGGTATTTCCGGGGGAGAGGGCTGGGGTGAGGGGGCCGAATCCCAAGGGAAATCGACCCCTCACCCTAA
>JBBQRC010000686.1:0-3436 GCA_038215215.1 Pirellulales bacterium | reverse complement strand
AAATGTTGTTCCTGCAGTCCGACGACCCGAAGGCTGACATTCACTTGTACATCAACTCGCCGGGCGGCAGTGTTAGTGCAGGTCTCGCCATCTACGATACGATGCAATTTGTATCTTGCGACGTGGCCACGTATTGCATCGGTCAAGCGGCTTCGATGGGAGCGGTCCTATTGGCTGCTGGAGCGAAAGGCAAGCGTTTCGCGCTCCCGAACGCCCGCATCATGATCCACCAGCCGCTGGCCGGGATGCAGGGAACCGCCGAAGAAATTTCTATCCATGCCAAAGAATTCAAGCGCATCAAACAGAAACTGAACGAAATCCTGCTCAAACACAGTGGTCAAACACTGACGCAAATTGAGGCCGACACGGACCGTGATCGGTTTATGTCTGCCGATGAAGCGGTTAGTTACGGATTAATCGACAAGGCCATTGAATCGATGCCACGCATCGGCGGGCCGGCTGCAGCCGAAGCCTAGGGACCAAGGCGGCTCAATTGGAAACAAACTGAGCCGCCATTTGGCCACGGCCGCCAGCAGTGCCTGATGAGGATGTGATTGATCCGCAGAGCAGATCTGATTGATCCGCAGAGCAAGGTAGCCCGGGAAAGTCACTCCCCTCGCCCTCGTACTCGGGGGAGAGGGGTCGGGGGTGAGGGGCAGAATCACCAGCTAATTCCGCCCCTCACCCCAGCCCTCTCCCCAGAGTACTAGGGCGAGGGAGCAAAAGAAATCCGTGCAGTCGCTGTTCTCACAAACCTACTCATAGTCACTAGCTTCCGACATTTTCATCAGGCCAAACGCAGGCGGCGCGGCAAATTATTCAGCCGCATCGTGAGCCTGGTTCGGATCACGATCATGATGCTGCTGATCGATGTGTACATGCAAGTTGGGCTTGGCGTCGAAGAGACGCTTCCAGGCAGCATCGCTCAAACGGCAGTCATCAATATACAGGGACGCCAGCTTCGGAGTTTGAGCCAGCGATGTGAGTGCTTCGTCGCTAAATTTGGGACCAATCAGGTGCAGCGATTTCAAATTCGGAAATTTGGCCAACTCTTGGGCGGCAGTATCATCCATCGCTGTCGCCCCGAGACGCAACTGAATCAGCCCTGGGAACTGGCTCATATGCCTCAGGCCACGCGCTGTCAGGGTGGCTTGCGGTAAGTTCAAAATCTTCAATTGGGAGATGGTCGCGGGGTCGAGCTGCTCTACGCCCGCGTCGGTCAAAGTCGCTTGGCGGATTCTGAGATGTTCAAGTTGGTGGAGCGCATTTAGCCAGTAAAGCGTGTCATCCGCCACGCCACCCGCGTCGAGCATTAAAGTCTGTAGTTGGCTGAGTCTGGCGAGCTCTGCGATCTGAGCAGCGGTTATCGGTGATTGGGTGATGTGCAGCGTGGTCGTCTTGCCCGCCTGCACGTCAGCAATCTGGTCTGCGAAAGTTGGCTCGGTAGAGCTACCGGACTCCTCAGCTTGAAAATTCGCTTGGGAGGCGACCGGTTTGAGACTTGGCTGACAACCGACGAGTACCAAGAGGCCGACGAGGCACCGGCTCAGGCGGAGCAAACCCTCGCAGGCAGGCTTTGCTGGTTCAATCCACTCAACAGAAGGGGCTTGGAGGCGGCGCTGCGGGGACCAAACGAGTCCATGCTTCAGCACCCCCAGGCAAAATTCACCCCACCGCCATTTGGGCCGTGGCGAGAGAATCTTGTCAATTAATTGCTTACTCATCGGCCACATTAACGTAGACCTTTAGGGCCGAGTTATCCTCAACGAGCAAACGCATCATTTCGGCGTAATTATCCAAGCCGTTGACGGGACTGGTAAGTATTTTTTGCAGCACACCGGGGAACATGACCTCACCCAGTGCCATATCCTTGATGCCCGATTCGAAATACTCGCGGTTGGCATTTACTGAACCGAGGAGCAATTTATTGCCGAGCACCCATTCGATGTTGATCTTATCGGAAGGCACTTCCGTGGTTGCCTTACCGCCGGTAATGCTGGTCCAAACCAGCGCGCCGTTATGCCCTAAAGCCTGCATGGCTTCAAACGCGATGCGGCTGCTGCCCGTGGCATCGACGATAATGTCAGCCTTACCGACCTTGGCAGCCAGTTCGAGCAGCGGCGTTTCTTGGGTGCTAATGTATTTGGCTTCTAGTCCAGCCACGATTTCGCTTTTGAGATGCGGTCCAGGTGCGCGAGCCAGGGTGTAGACGTCCAGTCCACGGAGTTTGAGTATCAACGTGGAAAGCAAGCCGATCTGTCCGGCTCCGAGCACAAAAGCGCGTTGGGGTCGCCACACCCGCATGCGTCGCTGGCATTCGTAGGCTTGTTCAATGGCTTTGGCAGCGCAGCTCATCGGTTCCATCAGCACGTGCAAGTGCTTTAAGCCTTGGGGGACGCGGATGACGTACTCTTCGGCGTCCACGATCCGCTCTGTCAAATAGCCGTGCAGCAGATTGATACCTCGTTCGTAGTAGGTCTCCTCGCTCGTCATGTCGTAGGTACCAATCAGATCGTAGATGGAACCTCCCGGACGTCGCACGGTGGCAGTCACGTAGTCGCCGGGCTTGATCGTCCGCACGTTGGGCCCGACTTTCTCGACGATCCCAAAGCACTCATGGCCCAGTACCAAGTAGTCATCACCTGGAGGAGGGTTACCATACAGCGCGTCGTTAATTTCGCGATCTGTGGCATCAACACCCACTTTCAGCACTTTGATTTTGATCCCTTTGCCATTGGGAACACTATCTAGTTTAGGTTCCGGGATCTGCGCAAGATGGACGCTGGACGGCTTACCTGGACGAACTGCGATCGCTTTCATAACGGCAACTTACACTAGTGGACGGTGGAGGGCGACTCAAGGAGGGTGAGCCACAATGTCGGGGCGCGTGGCTGTTCCCGAAATCGAGTATTGGGGATCAACGAATCCAACGAATTTATCGTCCAGGGCCGGACGGTTCGAGGGGGCGGGAGGCATTTATTCCAATTTGGGTGGGTCCCAGTTTCCGCATTTGGACGTGATAATAGGTCTCAAAGAACCGAAATGGAACGCATCTTCAGCCGCACGGATTGACCATGCATATCGATTTGACCACGCCAGCCCTGCTATTTTCCACAATTTCACTGCTCTTGCTCGCCTACACCAACCGTTTTCTTGCGTTGGCCACCGTCATCCGGAAATTGCATGCGGATCATCTGGCTGATCCCAAGCAAGTTTACGTCGACCAGATCGTGAACTTGAGACGCCGCGTGCGCATCATTCGCGACATGCAGACCTTGGGAGTGTGTAGTTTATTGGCCTGCACGCTGTGCATGGCGGCGCTCTTCTGGGACTGGCAATCTCTTGGTAGAGCGATTTTTGTGGCCAGCCTACTGCTGATGTGCGGTTCGCTAGCGCTGTCGATTGTTGAGATTCGCATGTCGGTCGGTGCGCTCGA
>JBBQRC010000685.1:0-3436 GCA_038215215.1 Pirellulales bacterium | reverse complement strand
TTTTCGACTTAACCACCTATCCAGGGCTGACTAAAGCTGCACCGGCGTACGGTCTTACCGCGGAGGAGCTCGGACAACAACTAGCGGTGCACAACCCGATTCGTCGCATTGGCCGATTGGCGGAGGCGAAAATCCCAGTCTTTTTGATCCATGGTGCAATCGACAAGGTTGTCCCCCTACAAGAAAACTCCGCCCAATTGAAACACGTTTACACCGAGCTGGGCGAACCATCACTGGTGGAATTAGTTGTAATCGAAGATCAGGGGCATAATTTTTGGCCAGGCTTTTTCAATTGTCAGGCACTGGTCGATTTTGCCATCCTGCATGCCAAGATCGATTGAATCACCTGGGTGGGATACATCGTACCACCCGAAGGGTGTTTTTTGTTGCGGCTGGCGGGCTCTAGCAGCTAGTAGGACGCGGGATTAACGAGCATTAATCCCCCCATCCGCCAGGGCGGCTGCGAATAAGTGGTCAATTGCCCCGAGACGGCGAAAGTTTGACGCTGGCACCGAATAGACTTATCCTAGAGGTGGCTGCGAGTGACGTGTTTATGCCCCGTGGTTTTGCCATTTCCACGTGGCGATAATGTGCGGGCGGTTGGTTGGATTCTTATCTTATCTGGTCAGCACGGATGAAGGTCGTAACCGAAAATTCTGGTTCCCACTCGCGCGGTGGTGAGGAGTTAATTGCCTTACCGACTGACCGAGGTTCTACGACCAACGAATTGCCCGTTTCTCCGGCCGATGAACCGGTAGTGCCGCAAGGAGAGAACGAAAAGACCGTCATTAGCCAACGCCCCATCGCGGCGCCGGAAGAATTCTTTCGCTCGATGCCACTGGCCGAGTTGGCCACGCTGCTGGAAGGGAAACAACTGGATCACTTCCAAGTTGAGCAGATGGTTGGCGGAGGTGGGATGGGAGCCGTCTTTCGTGGTCGCGATTTGCGCTTAGACCGCATCGTTGCCATCAAGGTAATCCCCGCTTCCAAACGCGATGCGGAGACATTGCGCAGATTCCGTTTGGAAGCGCAGAGTGCAGCCAGACTGGACCATCCGAATATTGCCCGCGTCTATTACGTGGGCGAAGCGGAGCAATGGAACTACATTGTTTTCGAATTTATCGATGGCATCAACATTCGCGATATCGTTGATATGGAAGGGCCGTTGAGTGTGGATGATGCAGTCTTCTACACTCGCCAAGTGGCCGAAGCACTGGAGCATGCGCACGAGCGAAACGTGGTGCACCGTGATATCAAGCCGTCCAATGTATTGGTGACTCCATTAGGCATCGCCAAAGTTGTGGATATGGGACTGGCCCGCGACACTTCGCTGGATAAATCTACGGCCGACGCAACCGCCAGCGGCGTCACGCTGGGAACTTTCGATTACATTTCGCCCGAGCAAGCTCGCAACCCACGCGATGCCGATGTCCGCAGCGATTTGTATTCACTTGGTTGCACGCTCTTCTTCATGCTCACGGGGAACCCGCCGTTTCCCGAGGGGACCGCTTTACAAAAGTTACTCAACCACGGCAGTCAGCCACCGCCTGATCCGCGTGCTTGGCGCGAAGATGTTAGCGATCAACTCTTTCAGATAATAATGAAGTTGATGGCCAAGCGACCTATCGATCGCTATCAGCGACCGCTCGACTTGATCAACGATTTGCTACTGCTGGCTGAGGCAGAAGAACTGACGCGAAGCCGTACGCCCGGTACGGTCATGCTAACGCCCACCATCGCCCAACGAAGTTTGTTGGAAAGTAACTTGCCGTGGATGGTTGCCCTGGCGTTCCTGCTGGGTAGCACCCTGTGGTTGCAGAGCGTGCAGTCGATTAGCGGCTCCTTTTCCATTCCGGCAGCCACGTTTAAGAACAGCCGACCGTTAGATCGGGTAACCCCTACCCAGGATTTGCCAGTTGGTGAGAGCAGTTCGTCTATACCGCCGACAACTAGTACCGCAAGTATTGCTGAACTCGCAGCCCGTGAATCGTTAGCCGTGCCCGTGCCCGTGCAAACTCCCAACGGTAGCCGTCAGACGTCGGACTTGGCCACTTTGACCACCCCAACCGAAGCGTCGATCACTACTGGCAGTCAGCGATCGACCGAACCTAACAGCACTGGAAAAGAAGTTTCCTCCTTGCTGCCAAAATCGGATGTTCGTGAACTGGCAGACGCGACTGGGCTGGTAGCCAACGCTGAGGCTGGGCGTGAGAAGAGCACGGAACTGATGAGAACCGTAACCAGCCTAGTAGTCAGCGAGAAACCACCCGCTGGGATCGATCGCGAGGCGTGGGCGAGTTCGCTAGGGGGGGCGTTGCGGAGAGCCGAGATAGAGACAGATATTCGAACCATTGAAATCTCTGGGCGCATAGTGGTCGATAGTCCGCTGCGCATCAGTCGCTCCGACCTGCTGATCCGACCGGCCGCACTTCCGCGGCAGGCGGCCAGCACAGCGACGTTGGAATTTGCGTCGCAATTGATTTCGCGACTGCAACCGGGCGAAAGCTTGATTGAAATTGGCGAGCGGACGCTGCAATGTTTGGATGTAAATTTCGAGTGGCTGTCGCCTCCCGAGGCTGTCGGTCCCGAAGTTTCGCTGTTCGGTTTATCTGGCGGCGGAAAGCTCGATCTCGATGGTTGCCGCATTACTGCAAAGGGAACCGCACGCGGCATTAACACTTATGTAGTGTCGGTGGCCGAAAGTTCAAAGACTGGATTGAGCAGCCCCACGGTTGGCAGCCGGTTTTCGGACAAGGTCCAATTTGTGTCGGTGCAACCCACCGCCGTTTCGCTAAAGAACTGCTTTGTGCGCGGCGATCTTTCCTTTTTACGCGTTTTGGCCAGCCAGCGAATCGAACTAGAAATGACGAATGTGCTGCTTGGGCTTACCGGTTATGCCATCGACCTACAAAGTGTATCGGGTGTTGATCGCATGCCGCCTGTACTGCGAATGTATTGCCATCAATCTACATTTGTAACGGCCGAAGGCTTTGCAAGATTCCGCTACCGAGACGATTCCCCCCCTTCGCTGGCCTTTAATCGCTCCAGCCAAGATTGTGTGTATTGGTCTGGCCGCGGCAAGCCACACCTGAGCGTGGTTGGGATTCAACGGGTCGAAGAGTTGGATGATTTGATGCACTTGCAAGGCGAAGAAAATGCTTACGACTCACAAATCGAGCTACTTTGCCAATGTCGGACGCGCGATCAAGCCGAAGCATCTATTCGGTTTTCCACCGCTCAAGCGGCTTGGTTCAACGAGTTTGGTAAAGAGGGGACGGTGAATTGGAAAAACCCCATCCCGTCGGTAGTGAATTTTAGCCAATTGGAGGCCAGTGCATTCCAGCTTCGTAGTGGCATGTTTATGCCTGGTTATCAAATCGCAGACTTACCCCCCGTTAAGGTGAATTAATCGCTCCCCCTAACAGCGCAAGTCTTG
>JBBQRC010000684.1:0-3437 GCA_038215215.1 Pirellulales bacterium | reverse complement strand
ACGGACTGCCAAGTACTTATCACCCTGTTGACGTCACCCTCGGTAATCCTCGCAAATCACGGCGACGGTGTCAAATATTTAGGTTAGACGCCAAGAGGTAAAAGCTGAGCAGGTACGTGGTGATGGGCGAACGATCGAAATGGTGGTTGGCTAGATTCAACCGCGTGAACCTGACGACATTCACGCGATTTCCCATCCGCCTATTTTATCCGCCGCTCTTCCTGCTGCGCAAGGCGGGGGCGAGAGAACGAGTGTGGTAACTTGCTTTGAAACAACGCGTTAATTTGAGCTTCGAAGCCCGGCGCCGACTTGCTCAACCACTTGCTACCAGTACTCGTGACCGGTGCGAGCAACAAAGACATCCTCCAGGCTGGGTTGGCCGACGGTCAGCGATTGAATGCGCTCACCAAACTCGGCGGTTAGGGGGGCGACTAAGTTCGCAGCCTCCGCGCTGGTGACTCGCAATTGTTCGTTAAGCTGTTGAGATTCGATTGCGCGGGAATTCAACCACGCCTCCACGGCCGCCGCTGCGGTGGTTTGAATCGTCAATATCTGACCGCCAAGTTCACCGCGAAGCTCCGCGGGTCCCCCAACTGCTACCGTCCGCCCTTGATGCAAGATGGCGAGACGGTCGGCCTTGTCCGCTTCTTCCAACAAATGCGTGGTGAGCAGAATGGTAACTTGGTAATCGTTGCGCAACTGCACCAACGCATGCCACAGATCCAGCCGCGCGGCGGGATCTAGTCCAGTGCTCGGTTCGTCAAGCAGCAGCAAGCGAGGGCGGTGCAGAATTCCTTTCGCCAATTCGACGCGGCGTTTCAAACCACCCGAGAGCTTTTCCGCGACGGTTTGCAAGCGATCGGCTATTCCGAGCTGCTGGACCACTGCCGCCACGCGGGCTGTTAACGCGGCACCGCGTAAGCCGTACAGCGCAGCTTGACAGCGAATGTTTTCGAGCACGGTGAGCTTCGGATCGAGACTCGGCGATTGAAAGACGATACCTAGGGAGCCGCGAACCGCGACCTGCTGCGCCTTGGCAGAGACACCAAAAACACAAATGTCGCCTGTTTGAATCCGCGCTAGCGTGCTGATCAAACGAAAGAGGGTAGTCTTGCCACTGCCATTGGGACCCAAGAGAGCAAAGATTTCACCGGCTGCGACGCTGAGCGACAGATGATCAAGCGCCTGCTGCTTGCCGTAGTGATGACTGACCTGCTGAACATCGAGAGCGGGCGTCGAGTCGTGATGCATGGAGCGTATCAAGTTGGAGTCGAGAGAATGGAAAACTGTACGCTCAACCAACCAGCACGGCTAGCAGTATGAACAACATCGTCAGGGGCAGATGCAGCAAGCTGACGCGCAGCATCGTGCGGGCCGTTTGCATATCCGGTTCCAGCACAAATCGCCACGCGGCTTGCGTCTGCCACAGGGCGACCGCAACCGCAAATGCACACAGCAAACTGCTAATAACGGACACAGGTGGAATGGCCAGGACGGCCAAGACGATAAGTCCGAAGGAGCCGAGCATAGCGTGCCAACCGGCACCGCGTCCGGATCGATCGGTGACCGTAATCATCTTGTAACCAGCCGCCTCGTATTGTTGGCGGTACATGTAAGCGATCGCCATGAAGTGCGGAAGTTGCCAAGCGACCAGCACCCCCAGCAGGATCCAGGCGCGGGGGTCAGCCAGCGAACCATCGGCGGCTGTCCAGCCCATCCAGACCGGCAGGGCACCGGGAAGTGTGCCGACAAGCGTATTGGTCCAACTGATCAACTTCAGTGGAGTGTAAACCCAGACGTAGAGTCCCCAAGTCGCCAAGCCGCCAAGCATGGTGGGGATATTAACTAATGTGGCCAGATAAACTGAACCGACGACGACGAGAATCCAGCCCATCCAGGCGGCTTGACTAGCGGCCACACGACCACTTGGAATGGGACGTTTGCAAGTCCGCATCATTACGGCGTCGCGATCTTTCTCCAGCCACTGATTCATCACACTCGCGCTGGCGGCCACCAGGGCAGTTCCCACGCAGGCATGCAGCACCGTCAACAGGCTGGGTGACGTACCTGCCGCGACCATGGCCATGACGACCGTCAACAGGATCATGGTGAGAATGCGAGGTTTGGTTAGCTCGATGTAGTACGACAGCTTACGCGAACTGGACGGAGCCAACGCCCCAACTCCAGTATCTAGCACCGCCGTTCCTACGCGACTTGTTGTTTCCACGTGCGATTTACCTCATTTGCGTCAAATGCAGAGCGGCTTCGCCAAGCCCTTAAGGCGACTACCACGGCGCCAGCGATGATCAAGGAGCCGGTGGCCATGTGAGCGGTAACGATCAGACTTTCCCAGTAGCCCTTTGCCGAAATTGTGTATCTCGCTAGTGTCTCAGTGAGTTCCTGCCAGGGCAAGGCATAGTTTACGATCCACGTCGTAATTCCCAAAGCTATTTGCAAAACCACGGTTAACGCCAAAAGCTTGGCTGGAGTGCTGACCGAAGGCGGCGTCCGTCTTCGGCTACTGAGGGCCACCAGGGTTAGCGCCAAAATGGCCACGAGGGCGGCGAAGGTTAAGTGCAGGTGTACAAATCCCATAAATCGACCGTGGCTGACAGCACCCGTCACATGTCTAAGCTGCGCGCCGAGAATCAGTTGGGTGTAGCTGGCAACTACTAAAGTCGTGGCAATCCAAGTCGTCCACCGTCCCGCGGAAAGCTGACCTTCAGCCACTTTCGACCGTCGCAGCAGCCACCATTTCGAGGACATCACTGCAGTGGCAGTGGCCATGGCAAAAAAAAGTGGCCCCGTGCAACCGTGAATCATCGCAAATGTTCTCTGATCAAGCACTACCCGCGCCCCTCCGAGGGCTCCCTGGGCAATGACGGCGAGAAGGACGGCGACTGTCCAGAGGCGGAACCATGTCCGGGACTCGTGTCGCCAAGCGACCACAACCAAGCCAATCGACCACAACCCCGCGACCGTCCCCAGCAAACGGTGGCTGTGTTCGACCAACAGATCAAAGGGGCCATACAACCAAGTTGACGCTGGGTAGGCAAACATGTTGTAACCGTAGGTGTTCGGCCAGTCGGGAACGGCCATCCCCGCGTCATAGGTTGTGACCAAACCGCCCACCCAAATCAGCGGGAACACGGAGACGGTCAGAGCGACCGCTAAACCATGCAACCACGGACTGTAATTGAGTTGCGAAAGATTTTTGGATGCGTCCATCAATGTATCCCGGCCTCCCCTCCGCCGATCAATGTAGGCTGAGCAAGTAATTGACCAAGTCCCAAACCTCTGTCTCGCTCAAACCGTGCGGATTGTCGGGCTGTAGCGGCGCGGCAGGCATCGGCGTCCCATCGATACCGTGGACAATCCGCAGATACAAGTCGCTCGGATCAGAACCGCCACGGTACACACCGCTGCGAAGATTGCGG
>JBBQRC010000683.1:0-3440 GCA_038215215.1 Pirellulales bacterium | reverse complement strand
CCGCCCCTCACGCAACTCAGGAGCAATCCACTTAAGCCCCAGCAATTCGTAAAGTTCCTCTTCTGTTTTCCCACCCATCAACTGTTCCGGCGCTGTCAGTTTTGCAACCCCGTATTCGTTGACCGTCATACCCAGCTTCCTAGCCCGGCTACGAATCGCCACGTTATGTTCTTTTGAGCCGGTGAAATATTGCAGCGCAGCTCCAAAACTTTGCTCGGGAACAACACGCAAATCGACTTGGAATTGATCGTCGACGCGAATCGACATTTTTGTGTCGCCACGGAAAATGACCGACGTCAGGACTGGAAACTCTTGGAATCGGCCCATGACCGTCTGCACGTTATCGCTTACGACCAGAATGTCGATATCACCCACAGTTTCACGTCCGCGGCGATAGCTTCCCGCGAATTCCAGCTTGGTAATGGCGGGACAGGTTTGCAGGTGTATGCGCAGGCGTTTGACGAGCTGCTCGGCTTGATCGATGCGCAGCCGGAGAGCCGCTGATTCTGCGATCTCCAAACCAGCTAAAATTGCCTGCTCGGTTTTGACTCCAAAGCCTTTAATTCCACGCACTCGTTCGTCCACACATGCCTGTCGCAGTTCTTCCAGCGATTGAATCCCCAGTTCCTTCTGCAGGACCATGGCCTTCTTGGCCCCCACGCCGGGAATCCGCGTCATTTTGACCAACACGCTAGGTGTGCTGGCGCGCAGTTCCTCGAGTTGCGGTAGCTTGCCTTGTGCGACGATCGCGTTGCATTTCTCAGCCAGCGTATCGCCGATGCCGGCAAACTTGGTGAGTTCGCGCGTCGGGTCTTTCAGGATATCGGCGACTTGCTCGTTCAGCTCTCGTATCGCTTTGGCACCCGTGCGGTAGGCTCTCACGCGAAACTGATTTTCGCCGCGCAACTCAAGCAGTTCCGCCATTTCGTCAAAAATGTCAGCAATTGATCCGTTATCCATGGGCGTTACCTAATGGCTCAAGCCGGGGCGGTGGTGTCGTTTGTATCCGCGTCGTCCTCCGCATCGGCATCGTCGGACTCAGCCCGATCTGCCGCGGCCGTATCGTCCGGTCGCGTGGCGATTGCAATGAAGGCGGGTTGGTAGGTGCGAATATCCCAGTCGAGATTTGCCAGCTCCGCGGCGATATCAAAATCATGCTCGGTTTCGCAAACTAATTTGCTTCCCGGCGGGCTGACCGCAAACAGCTCCGCGATTCCCTGCAGCAGCCGCTCCTTATGTTCGGTCCACATGCGATAAGGTGGGCAGCAATAGATCATCCAGGGCACCTTGGGCCAGCTACGGACGTTGCTTTCAATGCTTCGCATCCACCGCAGCGTATCGATATTGTGGACTTCAATTAGGTGCTCAAGTTTGAGCAGTTTTAACGTCTCAACAATCGTCGATACCGCCGGCCGCGAGAGTTCGAAGATAACGCCTCCGTCGGCACCACGACTGACGGATTCGATGGCCAAGATTCCAGTTCCGCCAAACAAATCGACGGCAAAAGTGTTGTGCAAGTAGCCCCCAAGTAGGCTAAAAACGCTTTCACGAGTCCGTTCTTTCATGGGGCGAATGGCGGGATCACCGTTGTATTGGATTCTTCGTCCTCGCAATTCTCCCGCAATGATGCGCAACTTTGTAGGGGCTAGCTTCTGCAGGGCTGGTCGTGGTGCAGCCTCGCGCTGCGCTTTGCCGCGCCGCGCTCCAACTCCCCCCTTGGCCTCCGCAGTCTCGTTCTCCGCATTACCCAGGTTGTCGTTTTCCAGGCTGTCATTGCCCAGGCTGTCATTGGAAGTTGAATCAGGGGCTGACGCAAAGTCGTGCCTGGGGCGACGACGTCTCGGTTTGGGCATGTTATTCCTAGTGGCAGGCTGCCAATCTATGCTGAGCTCGGGCAATTCTCGGATTTGTACGCGCTGGGATACTGTCAGTCTATTCCCGGGCTAAAATGTCGCGGGCTACAATGTCGCTGCACTCGTCCCTGCAACGCACGATAGGCAATCGAACCAACGGCTAACGCCAGTCGTAAAAGTCGGTGTCGGTAAGTCCGTTTTTACCTGGACAGATTTTACCCAGGGTAACTTTTATTTGGGCAACTCGCTTTTATGCCGAATTACGTGCAAAACGACCACACTATCAGCCCTGGCGGGTCAGTGGCGAAAGAAAACACTCACTCCAACGGTTTCACCACCCTTGTCCGTGTCTTCGCGGGACCACGGGTGGGAATTAAGAGAGGTTTTTATTCTGCCGCCTACCTAAGTCTAACCGTGCTGCTGGGTGCCTGCATAGCTCCAACTGCCGCTTGGTCGCAAGCAGCCCCAGAAACCTCGCTTGGTTCTGCCCAAGATGCCGAGGCCGCCACCGACGCGACAGCGGAATATGAAGCCAGTGAAAAGGCGCTCCGCGAACACCTCAAGGCGATGCGCATTCAGCAAGTGGAATTCCACATGAGTGAAACGCCGGCCCGCGACAGAGAGTTTCGCCAAAACTGGGCCGATCTGTGCGATGCGGGGCGGCCGATCTTCGCGAGGGCACTGAAGTCCATGATCCAAAAATACAGTGCCAATCCGGCGGATGAACAAGAATTGGCGGCATTGCTCTACGAACTGCTCGATCAAAATGTCAAGTACAGTCGCTTTGAAGGGATGCTCGAACTGGGTTTGGCGCTTGAGCAAGGTGGCCTGATCCAAGAGAAACTGGCACCGATGATCGCGATGTGCGCCGTGGCCGATAACAAATATGCTTTGGCGAAGAAACGCATGGAGAGCGTGCCTGAGGCCAGCAGGCCACTGCTGCCGGTTCTGGCTGTGTTTGCACCCGTCATCGAACAGTTGCAGCAAGAATGGGAAAAGGAACTGAAAATGCGCGCCGAAGACGCACAAGGGGAACCGCTTCCTCAAGTCAAGATACGCACCACCAAGGGCTCGTTCGTCATTGAATTGTTTGAGAACCAATGTCCCGAGACGGTTGGTAATTTCATTCACTTAGTGGAAAAGCGATTCTACGACGGGCACACCTTCCACCGTGTTCTCGAGCATTTTGTTGCACAAACAGGTTGCCCTGAGGGTGATGGCAGCGGTGGACCCGGCTACACGATCTACGGTGAAATGAATCAACCGAACTCACGAAAGTTTTTTCGCGGTACGTTAGGTCTGGCCCTGTCGAAGGCGGATCCCAATAGCGGTGGTTCCCAATTCTTCATCAGTTTCCTGCCAACCTACAACCTGAACCAGAATTACACTGCCTTTGGCAGGATTATCTCGGGCATTGAAGTGATCGGAACTCTGAATCAAATCAATCCCGACCAAGAAAAGAAGAAGGACGAACCAACGCTTACTCCTGATGAGGTTGTGGACATGACCGTCCTGCGAAAACGCAATCACCCCTATGAACCCCATAAAGTAACACGTTGAATCATCCTGTCCAGTTTGCAGTGCGCG
>JBBQRC010000682.1:0-3441 GCA_038215215.1 Pirellulales bacterium | reverse complement strand
AATTAATCGGACTCGACATGGGTGGTACCAGCACCGATGTTAGTCGCATTGGACCCGATCATCAGTTGCAATACGAATCCACCAAAGCCGGCGTTCGTATCTTGACCCCGACTTTGCCCATTGAAACGGTGGCCAGTGGTGGCGGCTCCATCTGTTGGTTCGACGGGGTAGCGCTGCGTGTCGGGCCGCAGAGCGCCGGCGCGTCCCCCGGACCGGCCTGTTACGGGCGTGGCGGCCCGCTCACCATCACCGACCTCAACGTCTTTCTTGGTCGCCTACCAGTAGAGCAATTTCAGTTCCCGATCGATCTCGGCGCGATTGAACAGCGGCTGAACGAATTATTGCACCAGATAAATGAGCTATTACCAATCGCTTCGGCCACTCAATTGGCGGAGGGCTTTCGGCGCTTGGCAAATGAACAAATGTCAGGCGCTGTACGCACCGTTTCGGTCGCACAAGGTGTCGACCCCCGCACCGCCACGCTCGTTGGGTTCGGCGGCGCGGCCGGTCAGCACATCTGTGAAATAGCTGAGTTGCTTGGAGTCTCGCAGGTGATCGATTCCGCCGAAGCGGGCTTGTTAAGCGCCCTCGGCATGGGACTGGCTGACCTCCGCCGCGATAGCGTGATCCCGATTTATCAGCCGCTGGACGATTTTGATTGGTCGGCTTGTGAGCATCAATTACATCAGCAGACAGAGTTGCTACTGCAGGGATTGCTGGAGCTGGGAGTGCCGATGCAGCAAATTGACTCGTCCAGTTGGCTGGAGATGCGGTACAGCGGAACAGATGCGACTTTAACGATTCCCTGGAATGATCGTGGGCAGATTGAGACAGCGTTCCATCACGAACATCAACGTCGCTACGGCTATGCTCGCCCCCATCGCCAACTGGAAATCGTTTCTCTGCGCAGCGAGTGCCGCGGTCTGTCGGCGCATCCATTGCCTGAGGCCAAACGCGTGGCGGCCTTAGAAGTCACAGCCACATTCGCCGAGGAGATACCTCCGCTAAACTCCCCGCGGCGGACCTTCGCGCGAGCATCGCTCAAGCCTGGACAAGTTATCCAGGGCCCCGCCATCGTACTCAATGAAGGTTCCACTTTGGTCATTGAACACAACTGGACCGCAGCTTGCCTCAGCGATGGCACGCTGGAGCTGAATCGACAAGTTGTCGCCGCAGGACACACTGACAAGGCCGACCTCGCGTCGCACGCAGCATCGTCGTTTGATCCGGTATTGCGAGATTGCTTAGCGCAACGGTTATCGACGATCGCAACGCAGATGGGAGTGGTGCTGCAGCAGACCGCAGTCAGCGTCAACGTGAAACAACGTCGTGACTATAGTTGCGCGGTTTTTAATGGCGCAGGGCAATTGCTGGCCAATGCCCCCCACGTACCGGTGCATTTGGGGGCGATGGGACAAACGGTGCGAGCCATTCAGCATGCTTTCCCCAGCATTTCCCCGGGTGATTGTTTTATCACCAACGATCCTTACCGTGGCGGTTCCCACTTGCCAGACGTAACAGTGATTACACCCGTGTTTGCGCAGCAGCATGGCACAACGCAGGTTGTAGCGCCAGTAATGTTCGTTGCCAACCGCGCGCACCATGCCGATATCGGAGGTGTAACTCCAGGTTCAATGTCCGTGGTGGCCACTCGGCTGGGCGACGAGGGGGTGGTGATTGCGCCCCGCTATTTAATCGAACACGGAGAAGACCGCACCGAAGAGTTACGGCAATTGCTGTTGAACTCGCCCTTTCCGCCACGCAACATTGCCGAGAACTTGGCCGATGTCGCTGCACAACAGGCAGCCAACGAACTGGGAGTGGCGCTGTTACATGATCTCGCAGAATCGTTGGGCTGGGAGACAATTGGTGAATACGCCGAGCATTTAATGGCGGCCGCGTCTCAACGCGTTTCCCAGTTTCTGTCCAAGTTGCCACAGACGCCGCTCGCGTTCACCGATTACCTGGACGACGGGAGCCCCATTTGCGTTAACATCCACTTTCCTCAACTCGGTTCCGTGTGTATTGACTTTTGGGGGACGGCCGACATCAGCCCAACAAACTACAATGCGAACCCATCGATTGTCACCGCTGCCGTGATGTACGTCATGCGCTGTTTGATTGCCGATGAATTGCCGCTGAACGAAGGAGTGCTGCGCAGCGTTGAACTACGAATTCCACCGGGGCTGCTCAATCCCCCGCCGGCACTCGACCCAGCGCGAAGTCCCGCCGTAGCGGCCGGAAATGTGGAAACATCTCAGCGTGTCGTTGATGTGTTGCTCGGAGCCTGGGGCGTGGCTGCAGCTTCACAGGGCACGATGAACAATTTACTTTTTGGCAACCGACGATTTGGTTTCTACGAAACGATTTGTGGTGGTGCGGGTGCGATTCCTGGCTGCGATGGTGCCAGTGGAGTCCACACGCACATGACCAACACACGCTTGACAGATCCCGAGATTCTGGAGTCGCGTTATCCAGTGCGGTTGCTCAACTTTTGTCTTCGCAGTGGGAGTGGCGGCAGCGGTCGATGGCGTGGAGGCGAGGGGATTATCCGCGAGTTGGAATTTCTAGAACCCGTCGAACTGTCACTACTCACTTCGCGGCGCGGCCCCTATGCACCTTTTGGTCTAGCAGGTGGACAGTCAGGTGCCTTGGGTGAAAATATACTGTTGCGGGTCGACGGTACACGCATTATCCTCGACAGTTGTTGCCATCTACATCTCGAGTGCGGGGACCGTCTGGAAATTAAGACTCCAGGCGGCGGCGGATTTGCCAGCGGGTAATGCCTTTATGCTAACCTGAATATCGGCGCAATTTAAAAACTTTCCTGGGAGCATTCCATGTTACTGCGGATCGCCTTGATACTTGGTTACGTGTGTTTACCACTCCCGCTTGTCTCCGCGCAAGAGGGGAAGCGTCCCAATTTCTTATTTATCTTGGTGGATGATCAATCGCCGCAAGACTTTAAGATGTATAACCCGCAGTCAGAACTTCAGGCGCCCACCATCGAACGGCTCGCGCGCGAGGGGATGGTCTTCGACGGTGCTTATCATATGGGGGCTTTCGTAGGTGCAGTCTGCACTCCGTCGCGCCACATGGTTATGAGTGGCAGGACGGTGTGGCATCTGCCGATCTCGCCGGGTGCTATGGAGCGGCAGCTCTGCCCAGAGAACTTAGAGCAACAGACGCTGGCCGCCGTGTTCAATCGGGCGGGCTACAAAACCATGCGAACTTGCAAAACCGGCAATAGCTACGAAGCGGCCAATAAGCAGTTTACGGTACGCCACGATGCGGCCAAACGTGGTGGAACCGACGAGTCAGGCAGCGCGTGGCACGCTGAGCAAGTCCTCGAGTACCTGCGGCAACGTGAATCGTCGAAGGACGACGATCCATTTCTAATCTATTTCGGATTTTCTCACCCACATGACACGCGCGATGGGA
>JBBQRC010000681.1:0-3441 GCA_038215215.1 Pirellulales bacterium | reverse complement strand
CACCGACTCTTCTAGTCGTGCAGTACCGGCGGCTACTAGTGCCGAGCCGCTCACTTTGACGATCCGGTAGCGGGCAACTTGCTGCGTGGGGCGATGAGTAGCGGCAGGATGACCAGGTTACCTAGCAGTCCTCCTAGCATGGTGAGACTGGTCAAAGCGCCAAAGACGACCGTGGGAATAAATTCACTGATGGCCAACGCGAGGAAACCTGCGATCAATGCAATCGTGGCGAGAACAACGGCAAAACCAACATTTTCTTGCGCGGACCGCAGGGCCTTAAGCGGCCTGTCTCCGGCGCGCAAACGGCGTTGATAGTGCAAAAGATAATGGATGGAACTGTCGACTGATAACCCCATCGAGACGGCGGCAATCATGGCTGCCCCCATGTTGATGCGCATTCCCAACAGTCCCATCGCCCCCAGAACCATAATGATCGGAAAGGCATTGGGAACAAGTGCCGCGAGTGCAAAATGCAGCGAGCGCGTAGCCAGCAGCATGATCAGAAGAATCCCCGCGGTGGCCAGCGCGAAACATTTCCACTGGTCCGCCAGGACACTGGCCACAAGGCGGCTGAGCATCACGTGGTAGCCTGTCACTTCGGCCTGTGGAGACTGCGGTGGCAACGTGTCGGCGGGTGTTTTTTTGAATAGTAGCTGCCATTCTGAGCGGTTGGTAAAATCGGCAACGGTTGAGGTCACCGCATCGATCAGCTCGGACTTAACAGATGCAGTTGTCTGTTCTTTGCTGCGGAGCATCACGCGCAACCACCGCCGCTGCGTCTCGTCCGCTGTGAAGGTTAACAGCGCCTGCGTGAACTCAGGCATGGCTTGCCGCATCCCTTGCAAACGCAATTCTACGCTGAGCCTGGCTAGCCAGGGGCCTGCTTGGGCGGCACGATCCGCATCGGCGATGCTCAGCACTTTGGTCAACCCCGCAGTACCGGCGTCCCCGGCGACCCGCAAGTCACGCAAGCGTCGCTCGAGCTCCAGGACCTCGTCCATATAGCCGCTGGTAATCGTTACTGGGGCCGGCAACATGATATCCCAAACGCCTGCACCACCCAACTCGCGTTCAACTACTTCGTACCCCTGCACAAGTGGACTCGAGGCATAGAAGTTTTTGGTGAAATCGGTCTCTACGTGCATGCGCCAGCCACCGAAGAGTCCTACGCAGGTGAAGAGCACCAGTAGCACCAAACCGATCTGGCGATGGGCCAGCACCACATCCAGCAGCTTGCGCAACAAGAAGCGCGCGGCAAAGTCGATCTTGGGAACGTGGGGATCGGGATCCCATCTGCCAATCAACGCCAGGCCTGGAACGAGCAGTAGGATGGCTATGAGGACGGTCAAAGAACCGATGGCCATCATGAGACCAAAGTCTCGCACGGGCCCCACATCGGCCGCCATCAAGGCCACGAACCCCACGGCATCGGTGACACAGGCCCAGGCTATAGGAACGATCAAAGCGGCAAGGGCCTCGCGAAGGGCAATTCGTCGATCAATGCCTCTCCGACGCAAATCCTGATACTTAAGCAATAAGTGCATCGTGGTCGCCACCCCAATCACGGTCACGATCGCCGTCAGCATGGAACTGACCATCGTCAATTCGAGATCCAGGACCACGAGAATCGCTTTCGTAACCAGCAGCGACCAGTGCACTACCAGCAGTGGAATGATCGTCCACCGTAGTGAACGAAAACAAAAAAACAACACGGCGGTCAACAGAATGGTGGAGGTGATTCCCAGTCGCAGGCCGTCACGTTCGACTAAGTCGAAACCATCGGTGACCATGACTGGCTCGCCCGCCACCAAACCGTTTGTAGCGGGAGTGGGCAAATTGTGTATGATTTGACGCAAGGCGGTGATGGTGGCTTGGTGGTTTCGAGCGGCTGTGGGATCGGCGGCCAGCAAGCACGCCACCGCCACATACTCACTATCACGCTGGTGTGTGTAACCGGCAAAAACATCCAGAAATGCTTGGGCCAGCGCGTCGTGCGAATCCAGCAACGGCGGCTTCGAACTGCCAAGTTTGATCAATTTCAGTGGATCGCGCAGAGTGGCCAGAACGCGATGCAATTCTGCTAGACTGAGAACCGCCGAAACGCCTTCGACTTTCGCCAGCGAATCGGAAATGGTTGCCAAGCGATCCAGGCCGACCCCCGATTCGTCCCATAACTGAGCATCACGGTAAACGACCAACACGATCTCGTTACCGCCAAATCGCTCCTCGAGGCGATGGTAAGAGGCGACCAGTGAGTCGCCTGGGGCGAACATGCGATCAAGCTGCCAATCGAGCTCTAAACTGCGCGACAAGGGCCAACACACAACCGCCAGCACAAGACCGGCAACCAAACAGATTGAATTCCAGCGATCCAACCAGCTGGCAAGCCGTTCGCTGTTCGCGTTATCCATCGCCGAGGTGATGCTTCCGTAAGTTGTGAGTGCTATCCTAAACTGCTGGCAATGGTTCGACTTCAGTACGACCTGCCGTGGCGTCGGTTGACTGCACGATTAGTCACTCAACATTATAACGCCAGGGTCAAACTCGCGAAGCCACTCCGGCAGCTAATGCTCACCTCGAAGAGGAGCCCGATCATGTGCAGCACACCGCGACACGGCAATACGAATGCGTGTATGGCGATCAAAGCAATACAGCCAAGCGCTTCATGGATTGGTTTGTGGCAGCATTTTCGAAGGTCCTTCGTCATTTTATGGCTAACGCTTGGCTGCTTGGGCTGCCCCTCCAGGACCCCTTCGAACAACTCTCCGTTGACACACTCTGGGCCCGAGATCCCAGCAGGAAAAGAGCGTTCCGACTTGGAAGCGGAATTTAGGCAGGGCTCGGAAGAGGCTGACCAATTAGGGGTGAAAGCGGACGCCGCAGCCATTCCTCCACCATCCGAAGGTGCGCCCGCTGCACACACGACGGAGCTAACCACCGCGCTGGCGGAGTCCAATAGCGTTGCCGATTCAGTGCAACCAAAAGCCAGCGAAAAAGCCAGCGAACTGGAGATCACGCCAAGTTGGACAACGCAACGCATCATCGGTTTAGGAGAACAAGGACCGGTAGTGATTGATTTGCTGTTGAATATTGGCGGACGCTCTTTGGAGGAGGCGGCCCAGACAACGATTGAAAAGGCCATCGAGTCAATGAGTGCCGATTTAAAAAAGCCGTGGTCTTGGAGCGAGCTTCTGGAGCAACCGCTTGTAAAATCTGGCTGGCTTGGAAACCTGATCCCCCAGCCAGATCAACAGGCACAGTTGATTGGGATGTACGATACCGACGGCGATGATCAAGTGGCTGACGAAGAGTTAGCCGCGTTTCTAACTCGCGGATTAGCGCGGGGTGCTGCGAATCGTTTCACCGATGCCGGGGCCGGTTCGGCACCATTAATGGATCGCTCGTCATGGGGACCGTTGGATACGAACCGCGACAACGTGC
>JBBQRC010000680.1:0-3452 GCA_038215215.1 Pirellulales bacterium | reverse complement strand
TGACTTGTCGGTAAAGCGAAAATCAACGACGAAGCCAGTTAGCGTTAGCGGATCGCTGGTTTCCAATCGAGAGACTTGAGCGCTCACTTTGCCATCAAACCCAAGTACCCAGTCTTTCACTTTCCACGCACCTTTGGCCGTTTCCGCTACATTCCAGCCCTGAAGATTCAGCCCTGTATAAATGGAGCGATAGCCACGATTGCTGATCGCCACCAAGTCATCGGTGATAGGGGTATCCGGTAACTCTTTCAGGTGAATGTTGCGATAGTGAACGACACCCCCTTCGGATTCGAGGCAGACGTATCCCTTGCGAGGATTGCAGGCGGTTCCCTGTGTGACCACCTTACCGTTGACGGCCAGCGAAATATTGCCGTCGTTACAGAGGATGCGGTAATGATTCCATTCAGGGCTGGGTTTGGACCGTTCCTCGGTTGGGAACGCACGGCTGCCACCGCCACGACCATTGACGGGGGTCATCGTTGCTCCGTGAATCGGGAAGATGTCGCCGTGCGTCGTGTGGCCTTGGCTGCTGCCATACGCATTTTCGAGCACTTGAACCTCGATCCCGCGGTGGAAGGGAACTCCGCGTGAAGTAATATCGTCGGCCCAGATGAAGACGCCCGCATTGCCGCCGGGGACCATGTGACGCCACTCAAGCTCCACTTCGAAGTTTTGAAACATGCGTTCGGTGCGGATTTCTCCGATCGGCTTTCCGGTGCAGACTAGCGTTCCGTCTTGCACGGACCACGTCTCAGGGGGCGTGTTGGTCAGTACCCAGCCACTTAGATCTTGACCATTGAACAGTGGCCCGTTGAACAGGGGCCCGTTGAACAGGGGCTGTTCTTGGGCCAGACTGCATCTCGCTGAAACGACGAGACAACACAGAAACAGAGTGCTACGAATCAGCGTGGAATGCATGGTGGGCTCTCACGGAATGAGCGAAGAAATAACGGCGAAACGCCGTCGCTGGTTGGTCGGACGCCATGGAAGATAGCATTGCTGGGGGACTTTAGCAATGAACAGCGGTCCTCGTGTCGGCTGCCCGCAGTGAGCTACGGTGTTGATTGAGGTTGCCGCTAAAGAAACCCGAAGATTGCAAAAGTCTCCTTTACGCCGTGTGCCGAGTGGCAAACTTACGGTTCGCGGGGCCAATCGACGATGACCATTTCACGCACAAGGTGACTCTCCTGATGGAAGAGTTACCCTGCGCGTGTTAGGAATTCATGGCTGTGCTTAGGCGGCCGATCGGCGTGCGGCACGCTGAGCTGGTTCGATGGCGGGGGCGGACTTGGTATGGTTGAAGATTTTCACCGAGGCGGAATCTTCACGCGAGGCGAAATGCTCCAAGGCAATTTTGCGTCGGGCTGCAATATGTTCCGAGTTATTGCTGCTCAGTAGACCGGAGGCCCAAGCCATCGCCGACGAGAGGTTGCCGGTCAGCATTCCGGATAAGAGTCCGCTCACGGCGGTGAACGGGCCGGCGGCGACCAATCCATAAGCGGACGCGACTCCCGCCAATTCATAGCTGGCTTCTTTCGACATCTTACGAACGAGCGATTCCTGGGAAGTGAGTTTGCATTCGGGCTCGCAAACGCACACTTGTGCCTGTTCGCGGAGGATCAACGCCATTTCGATGTCTGCTACCTCTGCACCCAGGTCCTCGCACCAACCGCCAAGAGCCAGGAGAGGTTTCCGACGGTAAAATCCGCAGCTTAAAGAAGGTGCTGCACAATCGCCTGCTTGGGTCGCATGGATACGCCCACTTCGCAATTTGGCAATGTTTGGCAGAGCTTTTTCTTGAAGTCCAAAGGCGGATTTGCCTGCAAGCTTCACTTGCGGCGCGACGCAACTCACTTCAGGCCGGGCGAAGTGCTTGAGTGCTGATTCGGTCCAGTTCTGAGCTACCAAGACTCCGTCCAGCAGCGTGCATACCACCGGAGAGCAGGCGGCCATCAGTCCCGCGTTGAGTAACTCGGTCAGGGAAGCACCTTGCTCCGCTTGAACGTAGATCACTTCGTCCGACAGTTGATACGGATCGGGATACGAGCCGTCATGGGAAACAATGAGCTCGCAGTCGCGCGGACGGTTTTCGAGCACCGACAGCAGTGTGGCTTCCAAGCGTTCGTCATCGAGGCGATGTGGAACAATGATCGATAGACGTGGCACAGAACATTCCTCCTCATTGGCGTACAGCCAATTGTGAGAGGCGGCCGTTGGCGTCGCGTCCTGCTTGCCAAGCGACCTTCCCTGGTCTAAGGCGAGAGTCGACGGTTCGACCCCGGTAGCATGAATTTCGGACAAGTCGATCGCAAAAATCGAATCATTTGAGAGGACACGGAATTGATTCGCTTGGGTAATTTGGGGTGGCTAGGTTGTTGACTATGTCGCATCCGCTAAAGGTGGTAGCTCCATCAATTTTTTGGCAAGAATTCTAACAGCGAGTGAACTTTTGACTTGATTCGCTCTCATAATTCATGCAGACTGATAAGTAGCTGAGGTTCGATACTTCAGTTGACTTTCCGGGTCGCGGGAACGCAACGCGACGGGCATGCTTCAGACTCGATACAGATCTTCACTCTAGGCTGACCTTAGTAAGATCGTCGAGCGGACCCTGTTATTGGAAGGAGGTGATCGCGTGAGTAGTTGTTCTACCAGCCATTGGGGTGATAGCCCTTAGGTTGCCGGCGGGCTGCCGACTGGCAGTCACCCCCTCGTGCAGATCACCAAAGCACGAGTATCGAAATTGGCGGGCGTGGATTTCACCTTGTTATCCACGCCCGCTTTTTTTATTTCTTCTCTTCTCTGATTCGCTGGCATGGAATCGTCTTTGGAAGGGAAACGCCCCTGCAACTGAGCCATTAGTGTGCGGCTTGGGGATCTTCGCTTACAATCTCCGTGGCGATTAACATTACCACGTATGAATCCGATGGATGGCGCACATGAATTTAGTACTGCGAATCGGGCTTGGGGTTGCTTGGCTGTTATCCTGCGCTTCCGCGCCGGCGGATGAAAGTTGGTCGCAGTGGGGCGGGCCCAACCGCGATCACAAGAGCCAAGCGACGGGACTTAAGCAATCTTGGCCAATTGAGGGACCACAGCTCGCATGGAAATTTGCTGACGCCGGGGTGGGTTATTCGTCGATATCGATCGCTGCCGGCAAGGGTTACACGCTAGGTACGATCGACGACAAAAATTACGCCATCTGCCTAGATGTCGCAACGGGTTCGCAACTTTGGCGAACGGAATTGTCGCCCGCCGTTCCAAGTTCGATCTACAACCAAAATTGGGCGGGTGGCCCGCGTAGTTCACCTACGGTAGTTGGCCAACGCGTGATCGTGTTAGATGATGGTGGAACGCTCGCCAGTCTGGACGCTTCGAGCGGCCAAGTTGAATGGACGGTTAATCTCAAAAGCGATTTTGGTGGCAAAGTACCTGTCTGGGGTTACAGCGAA
>JBBQRC010000679.1:0-3475 GCA_038215215.1 Pirellulales bacterium | reverse complement strand
TTGGTGGAAGGTATTCGGAAAACCTATGCCGCATTTCTCTCCGAGGTTAATCTCGCGAGCTTGCGTGAAGTCTGATGATTCGCGAACCTGAATATCTAAATCCCTTATCTTACTGCTGAGAATTCAATGTCACGCTCTGCTTTGATCACAGGAATCACCGGCCAAGACGGCTCGTACCTCGCCGAATTGCTGCTCGTTAAGGGTTATAAAGTTCACGGATTGGTGCGACGATGCAGCAGTTTTTCGACGGGTCGTATTGATCATCTGTATCGTGATGCACATGAACAACCCGATTTATTGCTGCACTACGGCGACCTGACCGACGGACAAGCCCTGACAAATTTGGTGCAAGAGATTGAACCGGATGAAATTTACAACCTCGGCGCGCAAAGCCATGTGCGGGTTTCCTTCGATCAACCCGTGTACACGTTGATGAGCGATGGTGTGGGAGCTCTCAATGTGCTTGAGGCAGCTCGACTACTGAACAAACGTAAACCTGTTCGCATCTATCAGGCGTCCAGTTCCGAAATGTATGGCATGGTGCTGCAAACACCGCAAACCGAGACCACTCCGTTTAACCCCCAGTCCCCCTACGCCTGCTCCAAGGTCTACGCTTTTTACCAGACGGTAAACTACCGCCGCAGCTATGATTTGTTCGCCTGCAACGGCATCCTGTTTAACCACGAATCGCCTCGACGCGGTGAGACATTCGTGACACGCAAAATCACCCGGGCCGCCACACGCATCAAAGTGGGATTGCAGAAGAAACTCTATCTGGGCAATCTCGACGCCAAACGCGACTGGGGATTCGCCAAAGACTATGTCGAAGCCATGTGGCTCATTTTGCAACAAGATGAACCCGAGGATTTCGTCATCGCCACCGGTGAAACGCGGACGATTCGCGAGTTTCTCGATATGGTGTTTGGGCAGCTTGAGTTGGATTGGAATGATTACGTGGAGATTGATCCACGCTACTTCCGGCCGGCGGAGGTCGATTTGCTGCTGGGTGATGCCAGCAAAGCCAAGCAGAAGCTGGGGTGGACCCCTGCCACCGACGTGCGGCAACTCGCTCGCATCATGGTCGATCATGACCTCGAATTGGCTCAGCGCGAACTTCATAACGCCAGCTTCGTGGTTTAGTCCCCGACTCCCCAGCCTGAGGCAACCATTCTGGCAACCATTCTGGCAACCTTTCTGGCAACCTTTCTGGCAACCTTTCTGGCAACCTTTCTGGGCAGGCATTGCCTCAAAATCTAGCACCTGTCAAACGGCGTGGTTACGAGCTTTCGCCGGTATTTCCCGGTCGCGGGTCGGCTCTCCCCATCGCGACCTAAAAGGGATGACTAACAGCCCTTAGGTTATCGAAAGCTATATTAAAGGGCGTTTGGCACGCCCTTTGCGTTTCAACTCCAGCATCTGGCGGTACTGCAATATGCAGCCGCACTTCGGGTTTGGAGAATGAACGATGACTACGTTGACCGTCTTTGAAAATCCAAAAATCGTAAGCGATTTCCAAGGCTGTTGGTTTCAGCCTTGGCGCTTATCATTAAGTTTATTTTGCAATCAGTTACGCCTCCTGCTCAACAGTGCTTGGTGCCTGATGTTCTGCAAGGCGGTGATTCTCGTGGTCTCGGCCTACGATATCTACCTCACGGTGAAGTATGTAGAGTTTTTGCCGCAGATGGAGCTGAATCCGCTTGGCCGCTGGTTTCTCGGACTGGATCATGGGCCTACTTGTTGCCTACAGCAGGCCGCAGCCTTCATTACCGCGAAATTCACCGGCAATGTGTTGGTCGTGGTGGCGATTGAGCTGCTGGCCAGCTTTGGATTTCGTCTGGTGGGGATCGTGGCGGCAGCGGTAGCATTTTTCCAGGTCTTGCTGGGCTTCTTTTTGTTCTTTGCGGGCTTCATCACTTAATACCCCCGCGAAATTATTTCAACTGAGACCACGTCGTTGGTCTCAACTGTGTTTCAACGCTGCATCAGCAAAGCGAATGGCACTCATTGCTGTTCATCGCGCACGGAAAACTCCTGAACCCGCACATTTTGCATCGACAGCCGTCGAAATCTTAGAAGGCGTTTGTTGGCGTTACCCACATTTCGTCCAACCCGATTGACCAGCCACAGCGTGGCGACAGATGATAGCCCCGGGTAAGCGATGCGAGCCTCTGGGCGAGCATCGCGCAGCCCGGGGTACTTGAAGCGATGGGATTGGCGGTGAGCGTTTATGCTGCCATTTCACTGGCCACAGTTCGAACCGCAACATCCGTCACGGTACCAGCCCCTAGAGCCAAACGTACCCAAACGAGAGCAGCACAACTGCCGCGGGGCTTCTTGAACAGGGGCTTAAATGTTGGCTGACCAACGAACTGCCAGCTCTTCTTCCACCGCTTCAACCACTCCGCTCCGTCGTCTCTCCGTTAGCGACGCAACATCTAAGCCTTAATGTGTTCGCGAATTATTAGGCGGATCGCGACGAATCCACGAACCCGTTCGATGCTATAATAAGGGGTGTTACTTGGGGAGTACAGTAATGATTCGAATCACAGTAGAAGCGGACGTGGCCGACCAAATTCGGAAGTCGGATGGGCAAGTCGAGTTAGTTGACGAGAAGGGTGATCGTTTGGGCATAGTTCGACGCCCGCCGACGGACGAAGAAGTTCAGTTTGCCAAGTCTCGCATCGGAACAGGTGGACCAAAGGTCACATTCGACGAACTAATCGCCAAGGTAGAGTCGTTGTGACATACGAGGTCATACTGTCGATTGAAGCCGTGGAAGATATCTTACGCATCACGATGGCCAGCGGTGCGAAATCGCAGGTTCTGCAGGCTTCGAAACGAATACGCGAGTCGCTCAAGTCCGACCCGGCCAACGAGGGTGAGTTCCTGAGCGAAGGTCTGTACTTCATTGACCGCGAACCGCTTCGAGCATTCTTTACGATTGATGTGCAAGAAATGGTTGTGGAGATCGTCAACGTCAAGAGTCTTTAGTGGATCGCGAACGTTGGTGTTCACGGGGTTCCGGGAGTGGACTCGTTGTGCAAAGTAGATTCGCCACCGGAACTACCGTGCAACACTTGGTTCAAGTAAGCCGCTGCGCGGCAGTTGTGCTGCTCTAGTGTACCGCGGAAGGCACCTTCGCTGCAACGATCTGATTTTATTGATGGAGAGTTTTCGTCTCGGGTGACGAGCAATCATTCTAGCCTCCTGGCATGTCTGTGTGGCTTCATGTCTCGCTTTTTCGCGGGCAACACACAAGCTGCTAACCAAGGAGCCTCCCGATGTCCATCGATCTTAACCCAAATTACCCCATCATCAAACGCTTCGCTGAAGATCTCAATATCAACGGCAAAGCTCCGAGAACTGGGCAATCTTACTGTCGTGCTGTACGCAAATTCATGGAGTTCCTGGTGCACTCACCAGAGGAGGCGACTGAAGATCAACTGCGCAACTACCTCCTGCATATCAGCGAGAC
>JBBQRC010000678.1:0-3487 GCA_038215215.1 Pirellulales bacterium | reverse complement strand
TATGGCAGCGAGATCCAAACGCCGCAACTTGATCAATTGGCGGCGGGCGGTTTACGTTTTACGCAGTTCTACAACACGGCGCGTTGTTGTCCGACGCGAGCGAGTTTGCTCTCGGGATTGTATCCACATCAGGCGGGTGTGGGTTGGATGATGACGGATAACCAGTTTGATGGCTATCGAGGTGAGTTGAACCGCAATTGTGTGACCATTGCGGAAGCCCTCAAGCCAGCCGGCTACAAGACGTACATGACTGGTAAATGGCACGTCACGAAACATGTCCAACCCAAGAACGCAGCCGAAAAATCAAATTGGCCGCTGCAACGTGGTTTTGATCGCTTTTATGGAACCATTCATGGAGCGGGCAGCTTCTACGACCCTAATTCTTTGACGCGGGACAACGAGCTGATTTCACCCTACGCGGACTCGGAATACCAGCCGGAACAATACTATTACACCGACGCCATCAGCGACCACGCCATGCGATTCATCCAGGAGCATCATGATAACCATGGTGCTCAACCTTTCTTCCTGTATGTGGCTTACACGGCCGCGCATTGGCCGATGCAGGCTCTTGAAAAGGATGTCGCCAAGTATCGTGGCAAATACGACGCGGGGTACGACGTCATCCGCAGCCAACGCTACCAACGCATGCTCGAATTGGGAGTCGTTGACGCGGCGAGTACCACGACTTGGCCGATACCGCCGGGGAGCAAAGAGGACGAATTCTTGGCTTGGGACAATCGCAATATGGAAGTTTTTGCAGCCATGATCGACAACATGGACCAAGGGATCGGTCGCGTTGTGGAGTCATTGAGAGCAACGGGCCAATATGACAACACACTGATCCTCTTCCTACAAGATAACGGTGGTTGTGCAGAACCGTACGGTAGAAACAAAGACGGCGTAGCACGAGCGGCTGGGCCGACTCTACAGCCGCTAGCGGCCGATTATCTCCAGCCCGATATGCAACCGAAGCAGACGCGGGATGGATATCCGGTGAGAACTGGCAAGGGTGTCATGGCGGGCGGTGCGGACACCTACATCGGCTATGGCAAAGCGTGGGCCACAGTCTCGAACACACCCTTTCGCGAGTACAAGCACTGGACGCATGAAGGGGGCATCTCAACGCCGCTGATCGCGCATTGGCCCGACGTCATCAAGCGGGCTGGCGAGTTGGAACATCAGCCTGGACATTTGATTGACATCATGGCCACCGCGGTATCCGTTGCGGAAGCCGAATATCCAAAAACGGCGCACGGCGGTGAAGCGATCAAGCCGATGGAAGGCCGCAGTTTAAAGCCCGCCTTCGCTGGCCAGCAGATCCAACGCGAAGCACTTTACTGGGAGCATGAGGGGAATCGGGCAGTGCGTGTAGGGGACTACAAATTGGTTGCTAAACAGCCACCCTCGCAATGGGAACTGTACAACATTGCCACCGATCGCTCGGAGCAACACGATCTGGCTGAACAGCAGCCGCAGCGTGTCCAAGAAATGGCTGCGATGTGGGACACCTATGCCGCCAGAGCCAACGTGCTGCCGTTGACACCTTACTTTAACAAGTCGAAGCGTTAGTGGGTCACGCTTGTATATTATCTACAGCTAGGCCCAATTAAGGGTAGTGTGCCAGGCTTCGAATAATTCTTGCCACCCCACGTTTATTAACGTCTTTTTGCCTAGTCTCAGTGAGACCGAATCTGTCGTAGCGACTTGGCCAATTTCAATGATAGGCAAGCCAGTAAAAATCGTTTCAATGGCCGTGCGTGACTGTGGTGGCACCTCGATGACAAAGCGACTGTTAGATTCAGTGAACAATAACTCTGTGGCAGTTAGTTGATCTCTTTGAGTCGCTGCGGAAATGTCGACTTCGATACCCAACTGTCCGGCGAAAGCCATTTCGGCGAGAGCTATGGCCAGCCCACCTTCGCTCAAGTCATGGCAGGAGCGCACCACCCCCTGGGAAATGGCAGCGTGCATGGCCACGAAGATCTTTTTGGCGGTCGTCAGTTCAACTTGGGGAACGTGGCCACCGTTCTGACCAAGCACTTGAAAGAGATGTGAGCCACCCAATTCGCGATGGGACTTGCCCACGAGGTACAGCAAATTTCCTGGCTGCTTTAAATCCATCGTTACGCAATTCGCTACGTCTGCAATTTGCCCCATGGCACTGATCAGCAGCGATGATGGAATGGCGATCGACTGTTTCACACCCTGCTCATCGAGCCAGGCAAATTCGTTGTTAAGACTATCCTTGCCGCTGATGAACGGGGTTTGCCAAGCGAGCGCGACGTCGTGGCAAGCGAGTGCCGCACGCACCAGTGTCCCGAGCGTTTCGGGGCGGTCGGTATTTCCCCAGCAAAAGTTATCCAAGATCGCCAAGCGACTGGGGTCAGCCCCTACTGCAACCGCGTTGCGGACCGCCTCGTCAATGGCGCTGGCGGCCATGTGATAAGTGTCATGGTCGCCGTAGTTTGGATTCATGCCGCAGCTAATCACGACGCCGCGACGGCTGGTGAGGCGCGGACGCACGACCGCGGCATCACTGGGACCCGAACAAGCAGGACCGACCAGCGGCTTGATCACGCTGCCCGATTGAACTTCATGATCATACTGACGAATGATCCAGTGCTTGCTAGCCACATTCAGCGATCCGAGGATCTGCTTCAGTGCCGTTTCCGTGGCAGCTTGGTCCAGTACGGGAACGGCGGTATCCACCACGGCAGGCGGAGTATAAGTCGCGCTACGTACAACTGGAGGTCGCCCGCCGTGCAAGAATTCCATCGACAGCAGTCCAACCTCTTGCCCCTGGTACATGAGTCGTAGGTTGCCGGTAGGAGCAAACTGTCCGATCACGCTCGCTTCGACGCCCTCGCCGGAGCACAAAGCCGTTAGACGCTCGAGATTGGCTGGCGGGACAGACAAGACCATGCGTTCTTGAGCTTCGCTGATCCAGATTTCGGTGTAACTCAGACCAGCGTATTTGAGTGGAGCTCGCTCCAGCCACACTTCGGCGCCGATATTTTCACCCATTTCGCCCACGGCGCTGCTGAAGCCCCCCGCGCCGCAATCCGTCACCGCTGTGTACAGTCCTTCGTCGCGAGCCTGCATAAGCACATCCAAGACCATCTTTTCGGTCACCGCGTTACCAATTTGCACGGAACCCCCAGAAATCGACTCGCTTTCACTGGTGAGCTCGGCACTGCTAAATGTGGCTCCATGAATTCCATCGCGCCCGGTTCGTCCGCCGATGGCCACGATCCAATCGCCCGCTTGCGGACATTTTTCGACTTTATCGACGGGTAACAGACCTGCATTGCCACAATAAACAAGTGGATTACCCAGATAGCGGCGATCAAAATAGACAGCGCCATTCACGGTAGGAATACCCATGCGATTGCCGTAGTCACGCACGCCAGCGACCACCCCTTTCATCACCCGGCGAGGATGCAGGACACCGGGAGGCAAGGTATCGGGATCGATATCAGGGGGG
>JBBQRC010000677.1:0-3487 GCA_038215215.1 Pirellulales bacterium | reverse complement strand
TCGCGATCGGGTTGGTGCCGGTCAGCGGGGCCTGGGGAGCGGCGGCTGCCAGAGCGACATTTGGCATGCCAGTCTGATTTTTCAGGACATCGCGAGCCGGCGTGTTATAGCCATTAGCTCCCAGCAGGTTGGCGTGACCAGGCAAGGGCGGCAAGCCGTCCTGACGAGGGCTCGGTAAGCCCGTGGTGGGCGAGTGATTTTGTAGTTGATTGGTGTGAGCGTGGACGAGCGTGGTCGGCTGTTGGGTCGCAGTGAGCGGACCGGCTTGCAGTTGAGCGACAGGTGTGGCCGCGCTCCCTGCAGCCACGTAGGGTGGTGTGGAATTACCGGATGGCTGGGTGTGGCTAGCTAATATCGCAGACGTGCCGGTATCCTTAACTGCATTGTTATTAGCCAAGGCTGTGGTTGAAATCGCTGGAGATTTTCGCTGCGAAGCGAGCATCTCGTTACGGTCGCGATTTGACACCGCCACGCTTTGGAGGACATCCATATAGCCAGAGGTGTCTTGTTTGCAGACACCTTGGTAGAGGATTTGCCCGTCAGCACTGAGAAACACATCCGTTGGCCAACTGTGCACGTGATATTCGGCAGCGGTATCACGCTCTACAGAGGCGTTAACGCGGACGCAGATAAAGTATTTGTTGAGCGTGTTAACTACGGTCGCTTGACTGAAAACGCGTTGCTCCAGCGTTTTGCAGGGGAGGCAGTTATCGCCGTAGAAGTGGATCATGAGCGGGACTTCAAATTGGGCGGCAGCGCGACGCGCCGTGACGACGTCGGGTGCCCAACGGATTTCCCCTTCGGCCAACGCTGTCCCGCAAGCAAGTGCAAAAGCTAGCCAGATGAGTTGTATTGCGCGGCTCATTAATTCGATCCTCTCGCTCCATGACTTTCCGTGGCGGATTGCCCCTTAGCCGTTTGCATCGACTGTGAGGATTAGTTCGCTTGAGAAAGTTAATTTATTTAAGACAAAAATATTGGCAAAAAGGGGGTCGCCGTTTCACGTTGTGCTTGACTTTGTGGGGCCGTCATGTAATATTCGACGATGAAACAGCGTTTAGGAGTCTTCAGCGGGAAACCGTCCAGCCGCTCCACTTAGCGTTCATTTAAAGCGGGCGTTCATTTGAAGGTGGGCGTCCATGTGATGCTGGCGCTGACTTAAAGTACGTGTCGTCGCTGGTCCGGCTCATAACAGCCTCGATTCAGCAGACGGCAAGCCGCACGTGATTGATTTCATCGGTGTATTGAACTCGCCGGTTGACTGATTTCATGGGGCTTCAAGAGCACGAAGGCTTGCGGGTTTTATTGACTTGCAGCGTTCACAGGCTCGCTTGCTAGGATCACAGGCTTGCTAGGATCACAGGCTTACTAGTATCACAGGCTTAATAGTGAAACAGTCCGATTTCGTGGTACGTAGCTTGCTAGCACCTCGGCTGGATTCTTCCGAGCAGGTAGGGTCTTTAGGGAACGGGTCTTTAGGAAACGGGTCCTCAGGAAACATGATCCCTCGGGCATTACACGTTTGATTGCTGCGTCCACGTTTAATCGCTGGGTCTGGGTGATTCGGCATGCTTCTAAATCTGCCAACTAAGAAGACCGAGCCAACATCCCAGATTGGTTCGTTAGTTTTGAAGTTTTAGCGCAACGTAGCACGGACTAGCGATTTGGTGTTTCCACGTTCATATCGTCAGGAATTGTACGAAAAGCAATTGCGTCCTGGGATGGGACGCATCAGATGTCAGCAGGCAACGGATACTAACTTGAGCAAGCTCTGATTGCTTGCGGTCATGTTAGCAACTTGGGAGAGGATCTCGCAGCGCTGTTTGCTCGCTCTGACAATGGTTTGGCGTTTCCATGGTAGCTTCGATTGATGTAGCTGAAGCAGGTTTCGCCAGGTGTTATTTTATGCACTGCCCCGCTATTGCATCGGACGCATTTCGCGTCGGGTACCTCACAAAGTAGCTCGGCCTTCACACTTTCTGGATCTGCTATTCATGGCAAAGAAAAAGAGGTTTCGTCCACGATCGCCTGGCAATGGTTCCTCGGGATATTCTTCCGATCGCTCGCCTGGTTATTCTTCGGGTGGAGGTGGCTATTCTTCTGGCGGAGGTTCCTCAGGTGGAAGCTCGCAGGGTTATTCGGACTCGCGCCGTCGCCCGTTTCGTCGCCGTCGGAATGCGGGTCCAAACACCGCTGGCGGTCAGAGCGATAATGTGCCAGAACCAGAAGTGGATGAGAACGGCGACGTGGTCCTGCAGGAGTTTGTGGGCATTCTGGAAATGCATCCCAACGGCTACGGCTTTCTCCGCAGCAAAGACAACAATTACACACGCGAGCGTACCGACCCTTTTGTGCCCGGCACAATGATCGAAAAATTTGGCTTGCGGCAGGGTGTATGTATCAAATCGATGATGCAACCAGCCAAGCGTCAGCAGGGTCCGCGGGTTCGCGAAATTCTGGATGTGGATGGACTCAAGCCGGAAGAATACATCAACGTCAATAATTTTGACGACGATAAAAAGATGACTCCCATCAACCCCGAACAGTGGTTGCGGCTGGAAGTCGGTGCACAACCACTGACCAACCGGGTTATCGACCTGCTGTCACCGCTGGGCAAGGGTCAGCGAGCGTTAATCGTGGCTCCCCCGCGGAGCGGCAAGACGATTATGCTTCAGCACATCAGTCGCGGCATCTCGACCAATCACCCAGAGGTGCATCTATTTATTCTTCTGGTCGATGAACGTCCTGAAGAAGTTACAGACATGAAACGTAGCGTGGTTAATGGCGAAGTCATTGCCAGCAGCCTCGATATGGATGTAGATAGTCACGTACGTTTGAGTCAGTTAGTCATCGATCGCTGCAAGCGACTTGCCGAAATGGGCAAAGACGTCTTCTTACTCCTCGACTCGATAACACGACTGGCACGCGCCTTCAATAAGTGGGTGGGAACCAACGGTCCAACGATGACCGGTGGTGTGAACATCAAGGCCATGGACGTTCCCAAGAAATTGTTTGCCACCGCCCGAGCGTTCGCCGAAGGGGGCTCGTTGACGATCGTGGGCACTGCCTTGATCGATACTGGCAGTCGTATGGACGACTTGATTTTTCAAGAGTTCAAGGGAACCGGTAACATGGAGTTAGTCCTTGATCGACGATTGGCGGATCGTCGCGTGTGGCCCGCCATTGATATCACGCAGTCGGGCACTCGACGCGAGGAATTGTTGCACGACGAAGAGACGCTAAATGCCGTAACCATGCTTCGGCGGACACTCAATACCATGCATCCGGTCGAAGCCATGGAACAACTAACAAAGCAACTCGCAAGGTTCCCCTCAAACAAGGAATTTATTCGACTCATTTCTGCCGCCAAGGTTCTCGACTGATACCTGTTCGTAATGCCTTGGCCTCAAATCTTCGAACCGGACTGAGAGTCCGGCAGCAGGGGACTGAGGCAAAGTTGACCTGGAATTTCTGGGCTTATGTACGA